>MHDW01000026.1:374-9003 GCA_001803645.1 Nitrospirae bacterium GWC2_42_7
ATGAGAACCTGTCGGAATTCCTCTGCCGTCATCCTTAACTGTACAGCTCCCGTCGTGGTGGAGGATCACATCAATATTGTTACAATATCCTGCCAGGGACTCGTCCACACTATTATCTACAGCCTCATATACCAGATGGTGCAGCCCTTCCGGCCCTGTTGAGCCGATGTACATAGCAGGCCTTTTCCTGACAGCGCTGAGTCCTTTCAGTACTTTTATATCCTCTGCTCCATATGTTTCTTGTGTTTTATTCTGATTTATTTCTTTGTCTTCCATTTTTTCCCTATTCTCAATAAGTGGAGATCTGTAGCTTGGGATCGTAGTTTGGTCTTTTTCTAAACCAAGACCCCTAATCCCCAAATCCGCAGTTAGATTCTCATCGGCATGATCACACACCGGTAGTCTTCATTGTTCTCTTCTTTGATCAGCACCGGACTAAGCGGAGCCTGCATCTCCATGGTGATCTTTTCTGTTGACATTGCATCCAGGATATCAATGAGATATCTTGCGTTGAAACCAAAGGTCTGGCTTTCACCTTTGTATTCTGCAATGATCTGGTCCTGTGCTTCTCCAATGTCAGGATTTGATGAAGTTATCGAGATCAGATTCTCTGAGAGGTCGAATTTTATGGCATGCGAGCGGTCTTTTGACATGATCACGACTCTCCTGAGCGCCTTTGAAAAGGCTTCTTTCTGTACTGTTAATTTCTTATCGTTTCCTGCCGGAAGAACCTGCTCATAGTTTGGGTATGTTCCTTCAACCAGTCTTGTTAAAAATTGTATTTCTCCGACAGTGAAAAGCACATGGTTCTTGCAGAGCGTAACCTTTATATTGTTTTCTGTTTTATCTAAAAGTTTAACAAGTTCTGAGGCAGCTTTTCTCGGAACAATAAGCTTTTTTTCGCTTTTAATGCTGCCCTCTATGTTCTTTACTATAAGTGCAAGCCTGTGACCGTCTGTTCCTACTGCTGTAATGCTGCCTCCAGGCAGCAGATGAAAAAGAAGCCCGTTAAGTGTATACCTCGTATCACTTTCACCTGCTGAGTATACTGTTTTTTCTATCATCTCCATTAATATTTTTGCATTAACTTCAATTTCCTCCATGTCTTCCATGCCAGGCCATGCAGGAAATTCCTTTGATGGCAGACATGCAAGCCTGAAATTGCTGGCACCGGCCTTTATCTTTATCCACTGTTCATCTATGGATTCGCATACAAAATCTCCGTCTATCTCCCTTACTATTTCGAACATTTTTCTTGCAGGAATACATATTTTTCCTTCTTTTTCCACTTTTATATCCAGAGGTTCTTTGAGGGCAGTTTCGAGATCTGTTGCAGTTATGTATGACCCTTTTTTGCTTGCATCCAGAAGAAAATGACTCAAAATAGGCATTGTGTTTCTTTTCTCGGCAATGCTCTGGATATTAGAGAGTTTCGTCTGTATCTCGTCCTTTGAAACAACTATTTTCATGTTTCCTCCTTTTCAGGCCCTTTTTCTTAATGTTTTATTTTGTGCAACAGGTTTTCTATTATTTTGCTGAATGTTTCGTCCTTGCTCTTTTTTTCTTCTACTTGTTTACAGGCGTAGATTACTGTTGCATGATCTTTTCCGCCAAAATTTTTTCCTATTTCGCTCAGCGAGGCACTTGTCACCTGTCTTGCTAAATACATCGCAATTTGCCTGGGGATCGCAATATCTTTTGTTCTTCCCCTTGCCTTCATATCAGAGAGCTTAATATTATAGAACTCGCAGACTATTTTCTGTATCATTTCCATAGAAACCGGCCTTACATCGTCTTGTATCAGATCCTTAAGGATCTTTTTAGTGGTTTCTATGTTTATCTCCTGCCCGGTAAGAGAAGACTGCGCTGCTATCCTTATTAGGCTGCCTTCCAGATCTCTTACGTTTGATTGAATTTTGCTTGCAAGAAAATTAGCCACATCTTCCGGTATATTTTTTATATTCATCATTTCTGCTTTTTTATATATGATCGCAAGCCTTGTCTCAAGTTCAGGGGGTTGTATATCAGCAATAAGCCCCATACTGAATCGCGAACGTAATCTGTCAGTAATTTCACTGATCTCTCTTGGCGGCCTGTCGCTTGATATAACTATCTGTTTCTGCTTTTCATATAAGGCATTGAACGTATAGAAGAACTCTTCCTGGGTTCTTTCTTTCCCTGCTATGAACTGAACATCGTCGAGCAACAACAGATCGAGGTTTCTGTATTTTTCCTTTAGCTCAGACATTTTTTCATGCCTGATAGCAGAAACAACCTCGTTTGTAAACTGCTCGGATGAAACATACAAAACAGAAAAATCATGTTTATGATCCAGTACTTTGTTCCCTATTGCATTCATTAAATGGGTCTTTCCAAGGCCAACGCCACCGTATAAAAAAAGGGGATTATAAGCCTTGCCCGGCGATTCTGCAACAGCCATCGCTGCTGCCTGTGCAAACTGGTTGCTTGCACCTGTGATAAAATTTTCGAATGTATATTTCGGATGAAGATATATTCCTTTATTCGCAAGCCTTATTCTTTTGTTCTCAAGCCTTTCGATTATCTTCTTCTGGCCTTGTTCCTGCGCTTCTTCTATTTTATATCTTATAGATATCGGGCTTCCTGTAATCGTTTCTACGGATTCTTTAATTATATTGGGATAGTTATCTTCTATCCATTCCTTAAAAAACCTGTTGGGCATTCCAATAGTCGCAATATGGTCTTTAAGACTCGAAAGTCTCATTGTTTTAAACCATAGATCAAATATGCTTTCGCCTACTTTATTTTCTATTTTCGCAAGACTCTTATTCCATATATCTTCTAGTGTCATTTTTATGCCTTTTTAACAACTTACTAACATTTGTTAGTAACTACTCTGCCGGAAGGTAGAGTATTATAGCCTAAATTAACATTACTGGCAATATACCTGTCACTATGTTGTTAGTCTTTTTTGTTGTTTTTTGGTGATTCTTTTTTGTTAAAAACTTTTCTTTTTTCTACCCTGTTTTTTGATCTGTCTTTATCCCTTTAAATCAGCGCCTTATCTTCTGCTTTAACTTATAAACAGTACCTACTACTACTACTTTTTTTTGTATTAATAATAAAACAATAGTAACAATGTCAATAATATTTTATTTGCTTTTCTTTTTAAGATATTCTTTTATAAAATTGTCTATATTACCATTAAGCACAGAATCAACATCTCCTACCTCTATACCTGTTCGATGGTCCTTTACAAGCCTATACGGCTGAAGAACATAGGATCTTATCTGGTTCCCCCATGCTATATCTTTTTTATCACCAACCAAATCTTCCATTTTTTTCTCTTGTTCTTTTATTTCGAGATCAAAAATACGAGATTTCAGTATTTTCATTGCAACAGCTTTGTTCTTATGCTGAGAACGTTCATTCTGGCAGCAGACTATAAATCCTGTAGGTATGTGAGTTAGTCTGACAGCAGAAGAAGTTTTATTTACGTGCTGTCCACCTGCGCCTGAAGCCCTGAAAGTATCCATTTTAATATCGTCATCTCTTATATCTATATGGATATCATCTTCAACTTCAGGATATACAATGATAGCGGCAAAAGAAGTATGTCTTCTTTTATTTGCATCAAAAGGAGATATTCTTACAAGTCTGTGAACACCGGCTTCAGCTTTAAGATACCCATAGGCATATTCTCCTGTAAAAGTTACAGTAGCACCTTTTATTCCAGCTTCTTCTCCTGCCTGGATATCAACTATTTGTGTGCTATAACCCAGCCTTTCAGCCCATCTGGTATACATTCTCAGTAACATTTGTGCCCAGTCCTGGCTTTCAATTCCTCCTGCGCCGGGATGTATTGTGATGATAGCATTGTTTTTGTCGAGTTCTCCGGACAAAAGGGTCCGCAGTTCAAGGCTTTCAATGTCTTTACTTAATGAATCGATCTCTTTTTTAATCTCTTTAAGGAACATTTCTCCGCCTTCTTCTAAAAGTATTCCTATTGAATCTTCAAGATAAAGCAGACGGTTTTCTATTGCACTGAAAGGGGACAGAATTCCTTCCAGGGCTGACTTTTCCTTTAAGAGTTTTTTTGTTTTTTCTGGGGAGGACCAAGTAACTTCCTGAGAAAGTTCTTGGGTGATCTTATCTATTTTTTCTTTTTTATTGGGGACATCAAAGATAACCTCTTAAAACTTCGGTCTTAAGGCGAAGGGCAGAGAGATTCTCTTTTATTTCTGACTGAATAAGCATACTACCTCCTCCAACGGATGTTTACTAGTAAAATAACAGAAAGGACTATACATAAATATGAAAAAAGGTCGCCGAACTTTGTATAAAAAGTCATAGTACTGTCTGTTTTTATTTTATTTAAAAGGGTTTGCTGTTTGAAAAGAGAGGACTGAGCAAGAATTTTTCCATTGCTGTCTATAAATCCTGAGACTCCGGTATTAGCTGCGCGCATCACGGGTTTTCGGTTTTCTATAGCCCTGAATACTGCCATGTTAAAGTGCTGATAAGGCCCGGAAGTTTTTCCAAACCATGCATCATTTGTTATTGTCACTATAAAATCTCCGCCTTTAGTATAAAATTTTCTTACCATACCCGGAAAAATTATCTCATAACAGATCAGGGTCCCAAAACTGCCAAATTCAGTTTCTGCTGTTAAATATTGTTTTCCGGGGCTGTAGTCGCCTATCCCTACTACAAGCTTGTCTATAAAAAAAAGAATGCTTTTTAGGGGAACATATTCTCCAAATGGAACCATATGTATTTTATCATAGGTATATGCGATTTTTCCTTCCTTGTCGAGGAGTATTGCGCTGTTGGACAGAGATGTCTTGGTTGATGAATGTTCTTTGACCAAGACACTTCCGAACAGAAGGCCGGAGCCGAGGTTTTTTTGAAAATCCATCAATTCGGTTGTATTGGCAGAATCACTCCCAAAATAGAACGGAACAGAAGCTTCAGGCCAGATAATAAGATCCGGAGAAGATTTAGACAGTTCTGTTGAGAGGGTGAAATATCTATCTATTACTTCTTTTTGAAAAGAAGGCTCCCATTTTTTGCCCTGCTCTATATTTCCCTGAACCAGACCAGCGGTAATATATCTGCCGGGTCTTTCCTGTCCGAGCCTCCAGATACCGTAACTTACAGTAAAGAGCAGAATTACCAAAAGAGAACCCAAACTTAATTTAATGAAAGATACAGGAAATAAGGGCATTTCTTTGACCCGGTTTTTAAGAAGAAAAAGCTCGGCAAAGGCTCCGTTTACAGCAAGAACTAAAAAAGAGATCCCGTATACACCGGTTATATCCGAGATCTGAGTGATATAAAGGAATTTGTACTGACTGTAACCCGTGCTCGCCCAGGGAAAACCGCTTAAGGCATAAGACCTGAGAAATTCCAGTGCAACCCAGAGAACCGGAGCAATAAAAAGTGCAGGAAGTTTTGTTTTTTTGATGATTGACGAGAAAAGCAATGCAAAAAAAGCAGGGTATATACTCAGGTAGCAACAGAGAAGAAGGACCAGAATAATACTGGATAAAAACGGAACACCCCCGAAATGGTTTATTGAGTGGTAGATCCAGTACAGAGTAATAAAAAAGAAAGTCATTCCAAAGATAAAGCCGGAGATAAAGGCCTGTCTCAGATTTTTTTGCCAGAGAGAAAGAAGCAGAGGTACAAACGCTATCCAGGCGAGCAGAAAGAGATCAAAGACAGGAAAAGATAATGCCAGCAATGCGCCGGAAATAACAGGCGGCAGGTATTCAGAGTATTTTTTATTCAATCTTTCTCTCATATGTTGACATTCAAAAAAACTAATAGTTATAGTTATAGCCGTGGGCAGTTAGCTCAGTCGGTAGAGCAGAGGCCTGAAAAGCCTCGTGTCCGCAGTTCGATTCTGCGACTGCCCACCATGATTTTATTGGTCTGCACGAAATGAGTCAAGTAAACAGAGACAAACCGGTCGAAAAATTTCTAATGAGAGGGAATACTATTTTCTTTCATTGCTACAATAGACTATGATCATTATTTATCCAGAACCTCCCGTATTTTTCTAAGCAGAACAGATGGTTTTATGGGTTTCTGGATGTATTCAATATCCTTGAATGAAACTCTGTCTTTTATAAAATCTGCAGAATAGCCGCTCATAAAAATTGTCTTAATATCATTTCTTATTGTCTTAATATCATCATAGGCATCTTTGCCGTTTTTCCTCGGCATGATCACATCAAACAAAAGAAGCTGAATTCTGTTTTTGTTCTCCATGAATTTATTTACTGCCTCATCTCCATCAACTGCTTCTATGATCTCATAGCCAAAATCTTTAAGTAATTCTTTTATATAATTTCTTACTCCTGCATCATCCTCTGCTATAAGTATAGTTTCTTTGCCGCCTTCCATGAAAAGAGCCCCGTTTTTTTCCGTATCCTCGAGTTTTGAAACAGCAATTGGCAGATATATGGTGAACGATGTGCCTTTATCTTTTTCGCTGTTACAATCAATATAACCGCCATGCTGTTTCACTATTCCATAAACAATGGAAAGACCAAGTCCCGTACCCCTTCCCATCATTTTTGTCGTAAAATAAGGCTCGAATATTTTTTCTCTTGTTATCTCGTCTATCCCGCTTCCTGTATCTGATACTGAAATAAAGGCATAATTTCCGGATACTGCAAATCCATGTTTTTTCATGAATTTCTGGTCTATTTCTTTTGTCCCTATTTCTATGGTTAGAACTCCTCCGTAAAGCATTGCGTCTCTTGAATTGGCTGCAAGGTTCATTAAGATCTGTTCTATCTGTCCGGTGTCAGCATTTATTATTACATCTTTATCTGATGTCTTGAATTTTAACTCGATATCTTCTCCGATAATCCTTTCGAGTATTTTTTTAAACCCGACAATGACATCGTTTATATTTACTGGCTTCATTTGTAATAGTTGTTTTCTGCTGAAGGCAAGAAGACCTTTTGTAAGCTGGGCAGCCCGTTCACTGGCAGCAAGTATCTCCCGGATTTGCGGCAAAAAAGGATCATCTTTCTTCATGCGCATCTCCATTAGGCCGCCATATCCTATGATGACATTCAGCATATTATTGAAATCATGCGCAATGCCGCCTGCAAGAGTTCCGATCGCTTCCATTTTTTGCGCATGGCGAAGTTGTTCTTCAAGCCTCCTCTTTTCTGTCAGATTATTTAATGTTTCTATAACAGCAGCTACTTTTCCTGATGCATCTTTGATTGGATATGATTTTGTCTCGAGATAAACCGGGATTCCTTCGCTGTCAAAGTGAGTATGTAAAGCTATATATGGCGTTCCGTTTTTAAAAGTATGACGGGGAGCGCATTCTTCGCCGGTTAAAAAACAGGGCTTTTTATTATGATGTGATACTTCATAACAATGTCTGCCTGTAATATTTTCAGTTTTGCACTTTGCCTGTTCACAATAGGCCCTGTTTGCCAAGATGATCCGGTATTCAGGGTCTATAATAATAAAGCCTTCATCAACACTTTCGAGGATATTTTTTATGAATGCCTCGCTCTGTTTCAGGGCATCTTCAGTTCTTTTGATTTCAGTTATGTCATAAATTGTTGACCGGCTCATTACATAATTTCCAGCGTCATCTTTTATGGCTGTTGCGCTCAGAAGCACAGATATAACAGAGCCGTCCTTGCAGATCATTTCGAACTCAAGGTCTTTTACCCATCCACTCTCTTTGAATTGAGGAAAGTTTTCTCTGAAAAGCTGCAAACTCCCAACAGTAAGAAGATCGGGAAACTTCTTTTTACCGATAATTTCTTCCCTTGAATAACCCAACAATGAAAGTTCGGTGTCGTTGATACGGACGAATATACCGTCCTTGTCAAGCGAATGGTAACCAGCGGGAGCATTGTTGTACAGATCGTGTATTTCATCTGAAGAAGTCCGCAGTAAAGCTTCAGTTTTTTTACATTCTGTCACATCCCGCAGAACCTGAATTACTTGCGTAATATTACCTGTGTTATCCTTAAGGGGGAATGCGGAAATTTCAAATATTTTTTCTGAACCGTCCGGCATAAGGTGTTTATGCAGAACAGATAATGCCCTGCCAGTATTAAACACCTCCGAAAGAGGACATTTAATATCCGGAAAACATGTTTCATGACACGGCGCAGGACACTGATGAAAAAGTTCATAACATTTTTTACCAGCAATATCTTCTTCTTTCAATCCGCCGCAAAAACCAGCCATAGTGCTATTGACAAAAAGAAGATTAAAATCCCTGTCAATTATAGCGATGCCTTCTGCAATGGAATTAAGGATGTTTTTTATTTCATTGTTAATATATTCCAAATTTTAACCTTTTTATTATGTTTCTATTTTGGCTTTATTTTTCTTTTCAATTTTATCCTTATACATTTTTTCGTCAGCCTCTTGCAGGGCAAAGTGGACGTCGCACTCTTTTTCACAGGTCGAACACCCGCTGCTGAAGGAAAGTTTGCATCCATAGCCATCCGCATTTTCCTTATTCCAGTTGTTAACCTCATCTATGAGACGCTCGACAATGAGCTCCTTTTTTTCGCAGTCAGTATTTAACATGAGGATTAGAAATTCATCGCCGCCAAAACGGAATACAAGGTCTGATTTTCGGACAGTGGTTTTG
>MHDW01000027.1:0-4213 GCA_001803645.1 Nitrospirae bacterium GWC2_42_7
TTTATAGATCGAGGCCTCATTAAAGTAGCCCGGGTAAGCATTTGCGCCATTAAAGGTATTATCATAGCAGTAATATGAAGTTCTTGTTGCAGATCCCTTGTCAACATAGAACAGATCATACATGCTGGCTGAATTGTCGATCATTAAAAGGAGATTCGGCTTTGGTGCAGGAGAAATAAACGGCGGGGTAATGCAATAATCAGACATACTGCTGGTAGCAACAACCGCTGCCGGATTTATCTTAGATGCGTATACCTTATTAGTTGTAGCAAACACACTGTCAGTAATTGTTATTGTTGCATTAACAGTGCCTGCAGTTGTCGGGGTTCCTGTGATCACACCGGCTGGATCTATGCTCAGGCCTGCTGGCAGGTCTGCTGCTGACCATGTATATGGCGGAATGCCTCCGGTACCGGTCATGGCATAAGAATAAGGGGTGCTGACTGTTCCTTCCGGGATCGAAATTGTAGAAATGTCAAGAGGAGCTACCGCAGGAACTATTGTCAAAGCATATGTTTTAGTTGCAGAATCTGCAGCACTGTCATTTACGTTAACAACGGCACTGTATGTTCCGGCTGTCCCAGCATTAGGAGTGCCTGAAATAACAAGATTATTAGCTACAACGCTAAAGGTCAGCCCTGCCGGAAAACCTGAATAGGTCCAAGCGTAAGGCACAACTCCTCCTGAAGCAACCACTGTTGCATTATATGCCACACCCACCTGTCCGTCAGGGATCGCATTTGTATCTATTGTCATTGTAGCTGGGGCCGAAATAGTAACTGAACCTATACTCGAGAAATCATCACATTTTCCATTATCATCATGTGCTGTAGCAGTATAATTATAAGTTCCTGCAGTCGTCGGTGTGCCTGAAAAAGTATATAGAATGCTTTTTGCAGTCCCCGCAGCAGGATTATTTACAGAGGAAATCCCCGGCACAGTAGAAGCAACCCATACAAAATTGATCCTCATTTGGCTGCTGCCATTAGTATGAGAGCCTGTGAAATTAAAGCTGAGAGGAGTGGCGGTATCGCCTGAAACATTCCCGGGTCCCGAGATACTGCAAGCAGCAGCATATACCTCAGCAGGATGCATAAGAAAAGGTATTATTAGAAATAAAGCAAGGAATAACGCATGGCTTTTTAATAATTTTATTGCGGTTCTCATTGTTGCACCTCACAAAATGTTAAGTAAATTTTGTCTACTTTAGAACTGTTACAACATATCTTTGCAATCTCCATACCACAATATAACTATTTGATAAAAAAGAATATTATTTTCTTGGCAGTGGGTTGTTTCTGTAATATTCTTCCTGATTGTGTAACTGATTACATAGAAATCCTTTTAAGTCCGGCAGAACTGCCGTCATCAACAACAATTATTTCGATTTCTGCAAAGTGTTCGTTAAGATAATCAGAGAGCCTTAGAAGCGTCGGCAAAATTCTGGCCTCTTCATTTAATATGCCGGGATTATTACTGATATGGAATCTTTCATATAACCCACTCTATTCATGAATTTTCTCGAATGCAGACTGGATATAGTATTTGAGCGGTTTTATTTGGCCGATACTCATACAGTATTAAAATTTAAAAACAAAGAGGACAAATTCCTCGGAGGTCGAAGACCGAGAATGAGCGAGAATACTATGTCCAGTCGCTACTTTCATAATTTATGAATAATCCGGGCTAATGCCTGGCCGACATCTTGTCAGATCATTTGTTAAGCAGATCAATAATTTTCTTCTCTTCCTCCTTAAGTCTGTTCACTTCCTCATTAAACTTTGCTGTTTTTCCATCAAGTTCAGCTATGCGTTTATTCATCTCATCAAGTTTTTCTCTTAACCTTATTACACCAGCGTCTTTGACATCCTGAAGGAGCTGTTCCCTTTCATTTAACAGTTTTTCCCTCTCAGCTTTAAGTTCTGTTTTTCTCTGGTTTATCTGGTCAAGCCTCTGTTCAGCCTCAGGGTTTGTGCCTCTGGTAAATATTTTCTTGTCTGTTTTCTCGCCCGCATCTTTACCCTCTGTTTTCTGGGAAGCTTCTGTTGCGGCCGGAGCGGTTTGTCCTGCTTCAGTATTAACTTCTTCTGTACCGGATCGCATTATATCCGGATGTTTAATGGTTATCTCTTTCATGTTTTCGATCTCTTTTTTGTCTATCTCAAAAGTGCCGTCCATTTGATTGCAGATCAGCTTACCGTCAGTATTTCGGCAACTGTCTGCTATTATGGTCCTTCCGTTCTTTAATTCTATCTTGATCTCTGAAAACGAAAATGCTGGAAGAATAATCACTGAAAACACTAATGTTAAAGCAGGTAACAATCTCTGATGTTTCATTTGTCCACTCCTTTTTTTAGAACAGCGCAAAAAATATATTAAAACTCGGATTTAAGCGCCCTGTTCATTAGTTCCATCACAGCGGTCTTAGGGTCTTTGTCTTTATAAAGAACTTTGTATACCTGTTCGACTATCGGCATCTCAACATTATGCTTTTGTGCAAGTTCAAAGGCTGACAAAGAAGTCGCAACTCCTTCAGCAACACTCTTTGTCGAGGAGATGATATCATCCAGCTTCATCCCCTTGCCCAGGTTATTGCCGACAGAATAATTTCTCGAAAGAGGCCCTGTGCATGTAAGCACAAGGTCACCAAGCCCGCTCAGGCCTGAGAATGTCCTCGGGTCAGCGCCCATCACACTGCCGAGTCTCATGATCTCGGCAAGCCCTCTTGTTATCAGGGCTGCCCTCGCACTATGTCCAAGGCCAAGTCCGTCGCATATACCTGAGGCTATTGCTATCACGTTCTTCAGCGCGCCTCCGATCTCAACGCCGATTATGTCCGTATGCGTATAAACCCTGAAATAAGTTGTAGTGAATATTTCCTGAAGGATAAGACTGTCAAAATTCTTATCTGTTGCGAGCGTTACAGCAGTAGGATATTTCTGCATCACTTCCTTTGCAAAACTGGGGCCGGAAAGCACAGCAGTTTTCCTGTCTGCAACTTCTTTAAGGATCGAAGATACTGTAAGCAGAGTTCCCTGCTCAATACCTTTTGATGCAGTCACAATAACTGCATCTGCTGAAAGATAATCTACAGCCTCTTTGAACACAGAACGCGTGAACTGGGTCGGAACAACATTAAGAACAAAACGGGTTTTCTTTAATGCATCTTCAAGGCTGTTCGTGGCCTTTAATTCAGGCGGCAGTGTATGGCCGGGCAGATAAAAGCTGTTTGTGCCTTTATTGTTTATCTCGTCAACAAGTTCCTGTTCGAGCGCCCACAATGATACGTCGTACTGTTTCTCTGCAAGAAGACATGCGAGCGCTGTCCCCCAGCTGCCTGCTCCTATGACCGCAATATAGCTCATTTTTCAGACCTCATTTCTTCTCTGCCTTTTCTATCTTGGCCCATGTATCACGTAAGGATACTGTACGGTTGAACACAGGTCTTTGTCCAGAGGAATCAGGATCAACGCAGAAATATCCGAGTCTCTCGAACTGATATCTGCTCCCCTGCTTTGCTTCTGCAAGTTCCGGCTCAACAAAGCATGAAGCCAGCACTTCCAGGGAGTTAGGATTTATGTTTGATTTGAAATCACTGTCATCTTTCGCCTCTTCAGAGCCCGGCGCTTTAAGAAGATAGTCATAAATACGCACTTCTGCTTCAAGTGCATGCTTTGCTGATACCCAGTGTAGCGTTGCCTTGACCTTGCGTCCGTCAGGAGAATCTCCTCCGCGCGTTGCAGGGTCATATGTGCAATGCAGTTCAATGACCTCTCCTTCATCATCCTTAACAACACCAACACATGTTATGAAATATGCATATCTGAGCCGCACTTCACGTCCCGGAGACATTCGGAAAAATCCCTTGGGCGGGTCTTCCCGGAAATCCTCTTTCTCGATATAAAGCACCTTAGAAAAAGAGACCTTCCGTGTTCCCATTGCAGGGTCCTCAGGATTATTTACAGCCTGCATTTCTTCTGTCAGGTCTTCAGGATAATTGTCTATAACAACCTTGAGAGGCCTTAATACAGCCATGACACGCATAGCCTTTTTATTCAGGTCCTCACGTATACAGTATTCAAGCAGGGCCATTTCAACTGTGCTGTCCCTCTTTGCCACTCCGATGCGATCGCAGAAGTTGCGGATGGATTCTGGAGTGTAACCCCGCCTGCGAAGGCCTGATATTGTCGGCATCCTTGGATCGTCCCACCCT
>MHDW01000027.1:4230-8077 GCA_001803645.1 Nitrospirae bacterium GWC2_42_7
GACCAGTTGAAGGAGTTTCCTCTTGCTCATTATTGTGTGAGTAAGGTTAAGCCTCGCAAACTCTATCTGCTTAGGGTGATGGACCTCCAGTTCATTCAGGAACCAGTCATACAAAGGACGATGGTCTTCAAATTCAAGGGTGCAGATCGAATGAGTGATACCTTCTATGGAATCCGAAAAACAGTGGGCAAAGTCATACATCGGATAGATGCACCATTTGCTCCCTGTCCTGTGATGTTCTGCTCTCATGATGCGGTAAATTACAGGGTCGCGCATATTTATATTCCCTGAGGCCATATCAATTTTCGCACGGAGGGTGCGTAAGCCGTCAGGGAATTCGCCTTTTTTCATGCGTTCAAACAGGTCTATGTTCTCTTCTGTTGATCGGGCCCGAAAAGGACTGTCCTTGCCGGGCTCTGTCAGTGTGCCCCGGTATTCCCTTGTCTGTTCAGGGCTTAAGTCACAGACATATGCCTTGCCCTTTTTTATCAATTGGAGGGCGAACTGGTAGAGCTGTTCAAAATAATCCGATGCATAGAACTCTTTGCTGCCCCAATCAAAACCAAGCCATCTGACATCCTCTTTTATTGATTCAACATATTCGACCTCTTCTTTGCTCGGGTTTGTGTCATCAAAACGCAGGTTGCAAAGGCCATAGAATTCTTTCGCGATCCCGAAATTAAGGCAGATCGATTTTGCATGTCCGATATGCAGATAGCCATTAGGTTCAGGAGGGAACCGCGTATGCACACGGCTGTCATTTTTTCTGTTTTTTACATCTTCCCTGATAATTTCGCGTATGAAATCAGAGGGACGGGCAGAATCTATCATAGTCATAGACAAGACTCCTTTTCGTTTTTCTCTGCAGTTACTTCCAGTTTTCTATCTTTAAACCACTGATTCTTTTGAAATGATCAATATTGTTGGTTGCAAGGGTTGCATCGCTCAACATAGCTATACTTGCTATAAGCAGATCTGCATCATCAAGCATCTGGCCTTTTGATTCGAGCTCAGCTTTAATTTTGCCGTATACTGATGGAACACCAGCAGCTGTGTGTATTGTTTTTATTTTTGCTTTTAATTCATCAATTACTGTTAAATTCTTTTCTTTTTTTGCAGATTTATGAGCCCCATAAAACAGTTCGCATTCTGTAATCACCGTGATAAAAACATTTCCCAACCCATGTCTGATTATATTTTTCTCAATATTTTCATTGCCCTTTAACCAATAGATACAGGTGTCGGTATCAATTATAAATTTGTCCACTTCAGTTTTTCCGTTTCTCGAACCATTTTCTGTGAGTTTTGATGTCTTTTATGATCTCATCCGCAGTTTTCTCATCATCCCATTTACCGCAAAGACCGGTTTTCTTTTCAGCAGGAAGATGCTTCTCCTGTACATATAAATATTCATGGATAAGCCCAGTGATAATATCTTTCAGGGTCTTGTGATTTATGGCTGCTTTTTTTCTAAGTTCGCCATGTATCTCATCCGGAAGCTCCACAATTAATTTTCCCATATCTCCCACCTCCTGAATATAAGGTAAGCAATATTTAAATATTTGTCAATTATACCAGTCTCGCAAAAAATCTCTTTTCAAACCGCTGTTTTTATCGCCTTTTCTAATCTGCTGATTGTTTTTTCTTTACCCACGATCTCGAGCAATTCATATATCCCCGGGCTCTCAGTGCCGCCGGTGATCGCAACCCTTACAGGCTGGGCAAGAGCTCCGAGTTTAATGCCATGTTTTTCGACCATGTCATGGAAAACCTTTTCTATTTCCTGCATAGAAAAATCTGCAACAGAAGAAAGCGCATCTTTTAGTTCCCCAAGAAGCTCTCTGCTCTTTTCATTCAGGAACTTGACCTTTGCCTTTTCAATATATTCAATATCTTCAGATATATAATAGCGCAAAGAATTTGCAAGCTCAATAAGTGTCTTTGCACGTTCCTGCAAGGTGACTATCGCTCTTGAAAGCCATGCCTTATCCAAAGCCTGCCCCTCATCAATTATCTCTGCTTTTACAAGAAACGGCATGACCAGCTCAGCAAGTTCTTCGGGCTTTGAATTAATTATATACTGACTGTTAAGCCAGAGTAGTTTTTCAGGATTAAATACAGCAGCAGCCTTGCCCACATTCTCGAATGAAAAATGTGTTACGAGTTCCTCTTTTGAAAATATTTCCTGATCGCCGTGCGACCAGCCGAGCCTCACAAGATAATTCATTAGCGCCTCAGGCAGATAGCCCATTTCATAATATGCCATGACAGATGTTGCGCCATGCCTTTTAGAGAGCCTTGTCTTGTCTGCGCCGAGTATCATCGGAAGGTGTGCAAACTTTGGGATGTCATAGCCAAAAGCATTATAAATATGTATCTGTTTAGGGGTATTGTTCAGATGGTCATCACCCCTGATGATATGGGATATTTTCATGTCAACATCATCAACAACAACTGTCAGGTTGTATGTCGGGGTCCCGTCAGAGCGGAGTATTATAAGATCATCGAGTTGCGTGTTCTCAAATACAACCTCTCCTTTTATCAAGTCATTAACAACTGTCCGGCCTTCCTGCGGCATCTTGAATCTGACCGCCCCCTGCCCTTTGCTGCCTGACCCTTGGACCCTTGAATCCTCGACCCCTTGAACCCTTTCCTTATTCCTGCATCTCCCGTCATACTTCAGGGGCAGGCCTTTTGCCATAGCTTCTTTCCTTCTTGCTTCAAGTTCTTCAGCAGAACAGTTGCAGTAATAAGCTTTTCCTTCTTGTATGAGTTTGTCAGCATAGCTCCTGTAGACATCAAATCTTTCGGTCTGCCTGAAGGGCCCTTCATCCCAGTCAAGCCCGAGCCACTTCATACCCTCTATTATCGCTTCAATATATTCGTCAGTGGAACGTGTCGTATCAGTGTCTTCTATTCTTAAAATAAATGTCCCTTTATTGTGACGGGAATAAAGCCAGTTGAACAACGCTGTCCTTGCACCGCCTATATGAAGATGTCCTGTCGGACTCGGAGCAAAACGCACCCTTACTTTATCTGTCAAAATAACCTCCTCATCAAAACCAACTATCGATTCCGTCATAACTATTTTCTGTCACTCCGGCTTGTCCGGAGTCCTTCAGAAGAAAGATTCCCGACAAGCGGGAATGACAACATGAAATATCTTAACTCACATCTCTTCAAAATAAAATACAACTCAATAAAAAAAGGCGGGATGAAGAATAAACATAATAACGACACCTTAAAAAGATTAATCTTCTCTTTTCCGGAAAAGGAGAAGTATAAGACTGCGCTTGAACGAAACAATCATCAAAAATAGGGTGTGCAGTCCGGATAGTCAGGTCGATTTATTCTGTTTATGAAGCATTCCGCCTTTTTATATTTTGAGCAAATACTTATCAAAACTTGCCTTTTACTATAACAAGTCTCAAAAACTTTTTTGTCTTTTCTGTCACCTTAAATCTCTCATCAGCCCTGTATCCTGCGATCCAGACAATGTCGTCTCCGGAGAGAACAACAGGTACGCTGTCTCTTTCGTCTCTCGGCACCTTTTCATCCACAAAATAATCCTGCAGTTTTTTTCTCATGCCAAATCCAAGAGGGAAAAAATGATCTCCATCCATCCTCGGTCTGATCTTAAGCGGAAAATGAATAAGGTCTGCATCCAGAAGCACTGAGGTCTTTCCGTCTCCCTGATCTCCGGCATTGTCCTCAAAAGAAGCCTTTATAACAATTTCTGCCCCTTTTATGGCAACCTCCCCCTTCGGCTGGAGCTCATACTCTGCGATCCTTAAAGGCTTTTCAGAAGTTATAACAAGCACGGAGTAAACTTTTATCACTCTAATGT
>MHDW01000028.1:0-8157 GCA_001803645.1 Nitrospirae bacterium GWC2_42_7
GATGAAAAAGCTGCAATGGAGATAGCCGGAAGATCAAGAGGAACTCCCCGTATCGCCAACAGGCTTTTAAAAAGAATAAGAGATTTTGCGCAGGTGCTTGGAGACGGCAGAATAGACCTTGCCATAACAAAGAAGTCTCTTATCTCGCTCGATGTTGATGAAAGAGGCCTTGATGAAATGGACAGAAAACTTCTGCTGACACTGATCGAGAAATTCAACGGCGGCCCCGCAGGAATTGAGACTATCGCAGCCTCTTTGAGAGAAGACAAGGACACTATAGAAGATGTCTATGAACCTTATCTTCTTCAGGAAGGTTTTCTGGAGCGGACTCCCCGAGGGAGAATAGCAACCCGCAATGCATTCCTTCATCTTAAGAAAGATGTTCCGCAGGGGCTGTTTTGAGGATAATGAAAAAATAGGATTTCATAATTGAATATACATTACGATGATAATTTCTCTTTTCCTCATTCCATAACTCCCCCTTCCCCCTCTTATCTTAAGAGGGGGTGCCAAAGGCGGGGGTGTTACTTCAAATTTAAATTTATTATTACACAATGAAACTCCTTATGCATATCTGCTGTTCGAACTGCTGTATTTATCCTCTCCAGACACTTCTTTTCAAAGGCATTGAAACAAAAGGCCTCTGGTTCAATCCGAACATACACCCGTATACAGAATATTCCAGCAGGCTTAACTCACTCAAGAAACTCCAGAACATATGGAAGCTCGACATAGAATATATCGATGAATATCCTCTCGATGACTTTCTGAAGACTATTGCCGGACGCGGCGACAAAAGGTGTGAAGCCTGTTATTTCATAAGGCTCGACAGGACTGCTGAGATCGCCGGAAGATCGAACTTCGATGGATTCACAACATCTCTTCTTGCCAGCCCGTACCAGAAGTTTGACATGATAATAAACATAGGGAAAGAAGCAGGAAAAAAACATGGGGTTGAATTCTGGGTTGAAGACCTCAGACAGGGATGGAACATCTCAAAGGGCCTCTCCAGAGAGCTTGATCTATACAGGCAGAAATACTGCGGATGCATATATTCTGAAATGGAAAGGAATATGAAGAAGAAATAGTCTATGTTTAAGGTTAATTTTTCACCCTCCCCTGCCCCCTCCCCTCAAGGGAGGGGAATATATATCGTCCCTCTCCCCTGGAGGGAGAGGGCATGGGAGAGGGGGATCAAAATATTTGTTAAGAATCTCTTTATGTATTTAACTAATTAATCATAAAATGACAGATGGAATTCAACATATAGGCAAATTACTCTTGATCCTCGGCATTGTGATAGCTCTCATTGGCGCTCTGCTTCTGCTTTCTGCTAAAATATCCTGGCTTGGAAAACTGCCGGGAGATTTTTTAGTCCAAAAGAAAAACTTTACTTTATATTTCCCGCTGGCAACAAGTCTGCTGATAAGCATCTTGCTTACATTATTGTTCTGGTTTTTTGGAAGGAGATAAATTTGTTACAAAGAATTATTTTAATCATAGCAGTGATTACCTTTATAGCAATATCCGAAGCAGGCGCAATTAAGGTACTTATAATTGACGATGTATTTAAAAATATTCCTGATAAGAACAACAAAATATCTAAAATGGGCAAGATGCGGGGCGATCTGCTTGTGAACGGAACCCACTATCTCGGCAATATAGAGGTCTGGAAAGACAAGGAAGGGCTTTATTTGATAAATGAACTCCCGCTCGAAGAATATCTAAAGAACGTTGTGAGTGCTGAGGTCGGAATAAACTGGGACATGGAAGCTCTAAAGACACAGGCTGTTATATCAAGGACATATGCACTTTACCAGATAGCCTTGAACAAAAATAATAACAACAATTATGACCTTACATCTTCAGTGCTTCACCAGGTATATAAAGGAGCAACTATTGATCCGAGAATATCATACGCAGTCATGACAACCGAGGGGGAAGTGCTCACATATAACGGTAAGCTGATCGAATCACTTTATCATTCAACCTGCGGAGGAAGGACAGAGGCTTCGGAAGAAGTCTTCGGGAAGAGCTATCCATACATGAAGCCTGTTGAATCAAACTGCGAACTGTCTCCTTACTGGATATGGGAACGCAAAATACCAATAGAAGAAATAGAAAATGCACTTAATTTGTCTGAGATAAAAGAACTATCCATAAAGTCCTACACATCAACCGGGAGAGTAAAGATATTAGATATCATCCACTCTGATGGGACGCTCACTGTCAAGTCAAATGAATTAAGAAAAGCTCTCGACTGGAAACGTCTTCCGAGCACGAATTTCACCCTAACACGCGACAACGACAGCTTTATCTTTGAAGGAAAAGGCTATGGCCACGGCGTCGGCCTCTGCCAGTGGAGCGCTCTTGAAATGTCGAGAGACGGAAAAAACTATAAGGAAATTCTTTCTTTCTTCTACCCCGGCACTGTCCTTCAGAAATATGAAAACCGCTGAATATGATTATCATCTTCCCGAAGAACTGATAGCTCTCAGGCCTACGCGCAAAAGAGACGATTCAAGACTTCTTGTGCTTCACAGGGACAGCTCAATAGAGCATAAGAAGTTTCATGACCTTCCGTCATATGTAAATTCAGGCGATATGCTTATTCTAAATAATTCCAAGGTATTTCCTGCGCGTCTTTCCGGATTCAAACCAACCGGAGGTAAGCTTGATATTTTGCTCGTCAAAGAGATCTCTGCCGGATTATGGAGTATCCTATCGAGAGAGAAATTTACCGGCTGGCTCAGGATATCAGCAGATCTCTCGCTCGATATCTTTGAGGGCAAGACAGCTCAATTTGAAAAAAACACCAATGTAAGAGAGACTATCTGGAAAGAAGGGCGTATGCCCCTTCCACCATATATCAAACGTCTTTCTGACGAAACAGATAAAGAGCGATATCAGACTATATACGCTGAGAACGAAGGCTCTATTGCTGCTCCGACAGCAGGACTGCACTTCACTAAAGAGCTTCTTGAAAATATCAGATCAAAAGGGGTGCTCGTCCGTAATATAACACTTCATGTAGGCACCGGCACCTTCAAACCTGTAAAAGCTGAGGAGGTCTCTGAACATGTTATGGATAAAGAGTTCTTCGAGATAGATCCGGATCTTTTAAAAGAGATCAATGAGGTCAAACGCTCAGGCCACATGATATTTACAGTTGGGACAACTTCTACAAGGGCTCTTGAAGGATATTTGTCCGGCAGATGCATAATATCTTCCTCAAACGGCGCTATAAAAGGCATGACAGATATGTTCATATATGAAGGTTATGATTTCAAGGCTGTTGATTCTCTTATTACAAATTTTCACCTTCCCTGCTCAACTCCCTTAATGCTCACATCAGCTCTTGCAGGACGTGAAAACCTGCTGAAAGCATACAGATCTGCAGTCACTGACGGATATAGATTTTTCTCCTATGGTGATGCTATGCTTGTTTTATGAAGCGCGATAATTTCAGAGATAAAACTTCCCTGTTCCTTGCAGGGAAAGAACTCTTGATCATACTTGTTGTCATCTTTTCTGCGTTAAGCTTTACTTTCGGCTACTTTGTAGGAAAATTCGGGAAAGAAGAACCAACAGAAAACGACTTTCAATCATCAACACCCTCGCCTCAGCTCCCTGAACCTCAAGAAATTCCATCCACAACAAATACTTCAGAGCAGGAAGTTTCTATAGAGGACACATCGCAATCCTTGCAGGACATAAAACCTGACCAGCCCCAGACTGTTCCAGTACCTGAGGAAACATCTAAGGAGACACAGAAGCAGGCAGTGAAAAAAAATCTGAAGGTAGATACAAAAGCTGATGCATCATCACCTTTGGATATAAAACCACAGAAGAATGAAACGCTATATACTGTTCAACTGAATGCATTAAGAAACTCTGTTGAGGCAGAAAAGTTCATGGCAAAATATGAGAAAAAAGGCTATAAGACATATATTGTTGTTTCGACCGACAAAAAGAGGAATAATATATATAAAATAAGAACAGGTGAATTCAAAAACAAACAGGATGCAGATATACTTTCTTTAAAGATAAGAAAGGCCGAAGGATTAAGCACTTTTGTTACAATGAAGAACCGATAGGAGAATATACGGATATTTTAGAGATAGAATTCGACAGTGAGAACGAGTACCCTTTCCTGTCAAGCGGAATAGAAAAAAACCTGAAGATCATCGAGGAATCTCTCGGTATTTCAGCAAGCGCAAGAGGCAATAGTATCTTTCTGAAAGGCGACAAAGAGATGATAACAACTGCTGAAAAACTTATAAATGACCTTCGCTATATAAGCGCAAAAGGATATAACCTTAAACCCGAGGATATTCGTTATGCAGTCAATTCAATAGCAAGTGGCAGCGAGACCTCGCTTAAAGACCTTTTTCTGAACAATATACCGGTATCTTCTAAGCGCCGCTTTATAATTCCCAAGACCGAGACACAGAGGCTTTATATTGATGCAATAAAAAAATATGACATAGTCATAGGGATCGGCCCTGCCGGCACAGGCAAGACCTATCTTGCGATGGCAATGGCAATAAACGCTTTGCTCAAAAAACAGATAAGCAGGATCGTGCTTGCAAGGCCTGCTATCGAGGCGGGAGAAAAGCTGGGATTCCTTCCCGGCGATCTGTATGAAAAAGTAAACCCTTATCTCAGGCCTCTTTATGATGCTTTGTTTGATATGATGGAAGCGGAAAAGGCTGCAAAATTAATCGAAAGCGGAGTGATCGAGATCGCTCCACTCGCATTCATGCGCGGCAGGACACTCAATGACTCATTTATCATCCTTGATGAGGCGCAGAACACTACTTCAGAACAGATGAAGATGTACCTCACAAGACTTGGATTTAACTCCAAAACCGTTATTACCGGCGATGTCACACAGATAGACCTGCCGTCAGGAAAAACATCAGGCCTCATAGAAATAACCAAGATACTTGAAGATATAGAGGATATAAGCTTTGTACATTTTTCCGATAAAGATGTTGTCAGACGTAAACTGGTACAAAAAATAGTAAAGGCATACGAAAAATATGAAAAACGGTCTTCCTAAAATAGATAAAAAAGCTATAAATTTATCGGAATATCCCTTAATGAAGATACTGTTTTTTTGCGTGACCTCTTTGTTGGTCTCTGCAACAGTGATGGTTGACCTGTCTCCTGAAAGGTTTATCGGTGGCACACTCATTGCTCTTGTTCTTCTCTTTACCTTTTACAGGGATATCATGAGATATAAACCCTCTTATGTCGAAAATAACAGCATGCTTCTGCTCCTGGGCCTTATGATAGTAAACACTCTCATAATAGGAAGGCTTTTTGAATATATACTGCTTAACTTTTCTAAAGGTCTCGGCTTCATCTCTCCTGATATAGCTGTTTACGGCATCCCGATCGCAGCAGGTGCAATGCTCGTCACACTGCTTTTCGACTTCCATGCTGCTATTACATTTTCATTCATCATCAGCCTGCTTACCGGATACTGGATGAACAATGCGCTCTTTCCTATTTACACATTCATAGGGAGCCTTACTGCTGCATTCACTGTAATAAGATGCAAAAAAAGGTCGGCGCTTTTAAGAGGCGGGCTGTATGTTGCAGCAGCAAACATAGTAATCATTCTGACACTTCTGATCTCCAGCGGTGAAATATTTACAATTAAAACCCCGTATGCGCTGATCTTTGCGATATTCTCAGGTATCGTTGTTTCAGCCATTGTTTCGCTCCTTCTTCCGCTTCTGGAATATACTTTTAAGGTCACTACAGACATCAGCCTTCTTGAACTCCTTGATCTAAATCAGCCTCTTATGAAAACCCTCATGATAACAGCACCCGGGACATACCATCACAGTGTGATCGTCGGAAGCTTAGTGGAATCAGCAGCAGAGGCCGTAGGTGTCAACCCGCTTTTAGCAAGGGTAAGTTCCTATTACCATGATATAGGAAAGATAAAGATGCCCGACTACTTTGTCGAGAATCAGGCAAGCGGCACTTCAAACAAACATGACAAGCTGACGCCGCATATGAGCAGTATAATTATCACAAGCCATGTTAAGGAAGGTGTTGAGCTTGCAAAACAGCATAAACTCCCCCAGAGCATAATTGACATCATAAAACAGCACCATGGCACAGCGATAATCACATATTTCTTCCAGAAGGCAAAGGAACAGGAACCTTTCTCTACCCATGCAGAAGACGAATACAAATATCTCGGGCCAAAACCACAGACAAGGGTAGCGGCTCTTGTGATGATGGCAGATGCTGTAGAGGCGGCCTCAAGGGTCCTTACCGACCCTACGCCTTCAAGGATCGCAGCGCTTATTGATAAGATAATCAATCATATTTTCCTTGACGGCCAGCTCGATGAATGTGAGCTCACACTTAAGGATATTTCAGAAATAAAACAAAATTTCTCTTATATACTTACAGGTATCTTCCATAAGAGGATAGACTATCCGGGATTTGATTTCAGCCATGAAGGTATACATAAAGAACCAGCAACGAACGAAAAAGCTCAACCAGCAGAGGATAAAAAAGGACTTAAGCAGAACGCTACATCTTTTAAGCCTTAATAAAACTGAACTCAGCGTTTTATTTATTAACAGCAGAAAGATGAGATCTTTTAATCTCCTGTATCGTGGAATTGACAGAGCCACTGACGTGCTCTCTTTTTCACAGGATATTTCTGATACCACGAAAATGAAAATAAACCTCCCAGCCTCAGAGACGGCGGAGCATCCTAAAGTACCCCCTCCCTGGAGGGGAGGGGACAATGGGGAGGGTGAAAACAGTATCCTCGGAGACATCGTGGTCTGTGTCCCCTTTGCTCAGCAACAGGCTTATGATCTCGAAGTTCCATTTTATGATGAACTGCTCAGGCTTATGATCCATGGCCTTCTCCATCTATTAGGGTATGACCATGAAGTGAACAAAGCTCAAAAGAAAAAGATGGAAAAAAAGGAAAAGGAACTTTTTGATGCCGTTAAGACAGTGGCTTAAGAGCGCAAACTTTGCTATCGAAGGCATACTTCACGGAGCAAAGACCCAAAAACACCTTAGATATCATTTTTATTCAGCTGCAATAGTACTGCTCCTGAGTTACATTCTCGGCATCTCTCACACAGAGTTCATAATAATCGCATTTGCAGTGATAATCGTACTGCTTGCTGAAATGCTTAACAGTGCCATAGAGACAGTTGTTGATCTGATATCCACCGAATATTCCGAAAAGGCGCGCATAGCAAAGGACATTTCAGCCGGAGCTGTTCTGATAACCGCTTTCGGTTCTGCTGTTCTGGGCTATATAGTTCTTTCTCCTTACATAATAAAAGTTTTTTCTCAAGGCCTCTATATCGCAAAGCATTCCAGAGAAGAAACATCCCTTATCTCTTTTATACTTGTCCTGATCCTGGTAATAATTGCAAAAACAATATTCGGTAAAGGCCGTCCTTTAAGCGGCGGGATGCCGAGCGGACATTCAGCCCTTGCGTTCTCAGTCTGGGTCTCGGTCACATACATCACGGAAAATTTCCTTGTCTCATTATTGTGCTTTCTGCTTGCTGCATGGCTCGCTCAAAGCAGGATAGCGATCAGGATGCATACTCCGTGGGAAGTGATAGCAGGGGCCTTGATGGGGTCTCTGCTTACCTTCGGATTATTTCATCTTTTTTCCTGAAAAGCAGATAGAGCATCCATTTTTCTCTTGCCTGCCGGCAGGCAGGGGTGCAGGATGAAGGTGAAGTTTTAAATACCACCTCCCCTGACCCCTCCTTGTAAAGGAGGGGATTAGGAAAATCCTCCCCTTTCCAAGGGGAGGCGAAGGAGGGGTATTGGTAAACATCATTTTTCTCTTTACTTCCCCTTCATCATCTATTAAACTCAAAGAGGATCACAAAGCAAAACATATAGCTGTCATTCTGGCTTGTCCAGAATCTTTCAGCTGTCATTCCCGCGCAGCCAGAAGTAGGTGCCTTAGGCAGGAACAGTACCCGCTTTAAGCGGCGGGAATCCAGTTTTTGTATTGCAGCGGTTGGTTCTTTGTAGGGGCGAATAACACCTGCCTGCCGGTAGGCAAGTTCGCCCGGTTTTTCTTTCGTAGATGTAGAAGTTTTTGGATTTCAGCCATTACTGGTATGAGTCTCAAAAGAA
>MHDW01000028.1:8181-8547 GCA_001803645.1 Nitrospirae bacterium GWC2_42_7
TCGGCGGTAGCCTGCGAAAAAATCCGTCAGGTCAAAAATCCAGAGGGCTCTTGGCCTCTTTCACGGTCTTACTCGGTATACAGTGTGTGTAAATCATCGTTGTCCTGATATCGGAATGTCCCAACAGCGTTTGAATGGTGCGCATGTCGTAATTGGCCTGCAAAAGATGGGTTGCGAAAGAATGTCTGAAGGTGTGAGAAGTGACGCGCTTGGTGAGTTTAGACTGGAAGACAGCGGCTCTGATGGCCTTCTGAACGTGGGAGTCGTGCAGGTGATATGGCCTTTTTTCATTGACGCCTTCGACTACTGTCAGCGATCTTTGCGGAAAAAACCACTGCCATATGAATTCCCTGGCGCCGTTCTTGT
>MHDW01000028.1:8641-8917 GCA_001803645.1 Nitrospirae bacterium GWC2_42_7
CGGACCTTTTCACCCTTGCCGCGAACAGTCAGGATGCCGTCGTCGAAATTGAAGTCTTGCACCCGGAGCTTCACGCACTCAAAAAGACGCAGGCCGCAACCATACTGCGTTTTCACGACCAAGTTGTAAGGAGGGTACAGATGAGAGATGACTTTTGTCACCTCATCCCGGGTAAGCACCACGGGAATATACAGTCGCCGCTTAACGCGCACCACGCTCGAATTTCCCCAAACTCCTTTTTTAAAACGTGACGAAAGAAAAAAAGCAGCGCATTAA
>MHDW01000028.1:8947-11094 GCA_001803645.1 Nitrospirae bacterium GWC2_42_7
GATCAATGGTCTTTCTAAACATCTGGAATTTCCATATCCAATGGCTGTATGAGCGGAGGGTCTTGGGGGAATAATGTTTTGTCTTGATCGCATCGGACATTTCAGAGATGGCCTGTTCCCACTGCGTCCGCATTGGACCCGGAGCAGACCGCGTTATGCCCGGAGTTGCCGACTGCTGAACTGTCGAGGCTTCATCCCGCGATGAGGCTACGTTTTGTTCTGTCATTCGAGGCACAGAGACAGGAACTACAGGGTCCGGGGCCTTCGTTCGCTGATCCAAATCAAGGAAGAGCGACACCGCGTGACCTGCCTGCTTGCGCTGTTCCTCGGTTTGCTTTTTTTCCTGCAATTTCTGAAGAAACTGTTGCAGACTTTTTGACGAGTTGTCAGACAGATTATACTTTGAGCAGTAATCCAGATAGAATCTCAACCATTTCAGATAGTATGAGTGAAGGCCGGCAGGGACCGAACGTTTCTTCAACGTGTCTCTGTACTGGTGTAATATGTCGGACGGTATGTCTTTCATAGTTGATAACGAGTTATCCTGTTATGCACGCATTTTTGTATGATAACGAGTTGGAAATTCTAGTCATATTCCCAAAAAAAGTCAAATTCTTGCTTTTCCCTATCCCTGTCTGTATGATAACGAGAAACCAGTTAATAATATTGTTAGCCTAGGAGAAGAGAATGATACCAGTGAGATCATTGACGGAGGTCATTGAGCGGTTACGCGATCAGTTCAGGTATGAGGACCCCCACAAGCGAACGAAGCTTCTTGGCATCTTGTTCTGCAGACCACAGCTAAAGGCAGCCAAGGACGAAGTGATCCCTCATCTTAACTACTTTCACGTTCGATCAGGGCCACATGTGGATTTCTTCTTCGCAGGCTTCCATCGCATACAAGACCACATCAGCGATGGCCCATTTGCGTATGAAGTAGATGGCGTTGATGGTGAGAAGTGGATCTTCGATGAGCGAGAGTTCAACAGGTGGAGATACGAACTCGAACAAGCGTCCAAGTGGCGCTATTCGGGTGGAAACGATTTGGTGCTCGCAAATGCCAGATACGATGATGAACACAGGGAACCATACATTGACCTGGGCCACGCGGTATGCATGAATCTGGAGGAGGCACAACAATCTGGTGCTTCGCCTGAACTCAGCATGATTCTGGAGGGAATCTTCCGCTATGCCGAGTCGCCTGACCTTAAAGATCCTGTCTGGGGGTTAAGTGATGAATCAGGCAAGCGCATTGGTGGTAACGCACTCCGCAAATTATTCGTTTCGATATTGCCGGAGGCCCTCAGAGGCAGTGCAGAGCACGCATTCCATTACGCCGTAAGAGATATCGGGAGGAGCGACTACCGAGATAGGCGCAGCGATTTTGAAGACCACGAAATGAGTTCCAAGGGGCGACTGTACCATATTCGTTAACTATGCGCGAAGAGGGGCTATGCTATTGGCTAACCAGGCGTTGTAGCCGACGGTTCGGTCTGTCACGGTCTGTGCGGAGCACAGCCCGCGCCATCCCGCCCCGCGGCTAAACGCTACGTTAAATGCAAGGAATAATTATGAATAAAAATGATGAAAACGA
This sequence comes from Nitrospirae bacterium GWC2_42_7, assembly GCA_001803645.1. GTDB lineage: Bacteria > Nitrospirota > Thermodesulfovibrionia > Thermodesulfovibrionales > UBA6898 > GWC2-42-7. The sequence goes on from MHDW01000028.1 coordinate 10,542, forward strand.
ATTAGATAGACTTACTACGTTTCTTTCTGAGATCCATAAAAAGACTGAATTAACAGCAAATCAAAAAAAGGCATTAAAAAAGGCAGCTCTTGCACTTTCAATCTCCTTCATTTATGGGCATAGAAAAGAAATAGAAGAACTATATCAAAACAGAAATAAAAAACCCACAGCCGAGCAGAAACAACATCTTCAATCAATGGGTATTAAGACTGATAAAAATAAATAGAACAGCGGCATTTAACAATACACTCATACCGACCCGGAAGAAGCCCGTTTTAGTTTTTAACAAAAGCCTGTGGCCGGGCGGCATAGTTTTGGCGTTATCCTTGAACACCATATATCCTACGTCCGATTTCGCAGCCCTTGCAGGTGCATAATTCCGTTTTACCAAATCCGGCTGTGAATTTTTTTAGTTCTTCATGTTCTTTCATTATTTGCCGCGCCATGAATTGTGAATCAATGAAAAATTCCTGCACTTCTTCCCATGTCATATTATTTTGGTCAAAACTTCCTCTCTTAAAATCCTGAGCCTTCATAAAATCATAAAACCGGA
>MHDW01000029.1:0-270 GCA_001803645.1 Nitrospirae bacterium GWC2_42_7
GTTTAAACCGATTTCATAATAATCAGTTCCCGGATAAGTTGTCGTATCCGGATTTGCTATGGGGATATATTGACCGAGATTGTTCACACCTGCGGAAGTCAAGCCCGGTAGTGTGTCAACAAACTTCCTCAATGGCGGGCTATATGCCCAGTTTGGTGTCTCATAATAATCCGGTGTTGTACCGGGTCCTGTCACCGGCGCTGTCCATCCCGGAGTAATTCCTGTAAAAAGAACAGCTATTGTCAGTATAAAAGTCATAAAAATAAATAA
>MHDW01000029.1:286-10153 GCA_001803645.1 Nitrospirae bacterium GWC2_42_7
GTTTTATGATTGCTGATCTTCTCATTTTATCTTCCGGCTTCAATGTTTCTTCTCCTTATCTCTATAGCGCGATGTTTGTTTTCAACCCTGTTGAAATACCGCTCATAAAGCGATATGCGTGAATTATTCTGAGAACTTGCTACAACAATAGTTACATCTTGAGACTTTGGTGCTGGATTTTCGTTCTGCGATAATTCCGTTGTTTCCTGAGTTCCTATGATTTCCACTGTTTCTATAGCTTCCTGGGATTCCTCAGCTTCCTGAGCCTCCATTACTTCCGGTATTTCAGCGTTTTCTTCAATTCCCTGGTCTTCCTGAATTTCCAAAACTTCTTGCGAATCTACGGGCTCCTGTGTTTGCGCCCCTGACTTTTCAATGCCAAGGAACAGAACGGTTAGCACCATCAACATACTTATGAATAATAAAAGTATATTCTTGCTCATGATATTTCCCCTTTCTTTTGTTGTTTTCATGTCTAATCTATCCCAAACTGTTTTTCAGAAAAATGATATAGATCATAAAACAGTTTTTCTCCTCTATTATATTTTTTGAAATTCATGAGAATGCATACATTTCCGGACAACGTTCATTAGATCTGCGTGAATAAATGGTTTCGCAAGCCACTCATCCACCCCTATCTGTTTGGCTTTTTTTATGATCGATTCGTGGTTCTCTGATGACACCATGATCACGGGCATCAATTTATGTTTTGGACTGCTCCGGAGTCTTTCGACTAATTGCATCCCATCCATCTCCGGCATATAAAGGTCAGTTATCAGCATGTCAATATTCATTTCATTAAGCTTATTTAAGGCGTTCGTTCCATTGTCAGATTCCGTAACATTAAACCCTTCATTTTTCAGGATCAGGGAAAGAAGCTCCCTGATCGATTCCGAATCATCCACTACCATTATTCTCATTGCATTATCTGTGATCATTTTGAACCTGCCACAAGTGAATTCTTCTGATTAGAAGCTGTTGATAATTTCATATTCCACAGGCTTAACGTCTCATATTTTAAAGCCTCATTTTTCATCTTATTGTTTTTTCTTTTTGCAGTCTGAAAATTTATGATCTTACTTATCAGATCAGCCAATCTGACCTTATCGTACATTTTCAAGCCGGCTATGTAAGCGCAAATGGCGAATCCCTCTCCTCGGAAGAAGTCTATGCTCTCATCTTTTTCTCCGGATACCCATAGATCTTCTATAGACTGCAATATTATTCTTTCCATAAGATTTTTCACATGAATATAATCTGTTCTTCTCTTTGTAGACAGCTTCATTACAGTCCGTTTCATGTGATCATCCTTGCCGATTTTTTTATTCATGCTTTCAGTGTATGTCAGGGAACACGGCAGCGGTATCAGGCAATACCTGAATTTTTTGTAGGAACTTCCTGATTATTTTGTAAGTGGTTATCCTACAGGGGAGAGGTGAAAACCCAAATTCCAATTTAGAAATTGTCATTGCGAGTATTTCAACCCCTGAAACGGAGGGGAATCTTTCTACAAGAAACTTGTCCTCTGAATGGGTGGGTGATATGCTAAGCGGTGGGAGTTTCTTAGGAGCAAAGCGAAGCAATCTCAAGCCTGTGCAGAAAGATTGCCACAACCCTTCGGGTTCTCGCAATGACAGCAAAGACGCGCCGTTAGCAAGTCTATGTCGGGATTTGGGTGAAAAGAAAGATTATTCTAAAAACGGCAGTTCGAGTCTGTCATTGCGAACCTGCCTGCCGGCAGGCAGGCAAAGTGAAGCAATCTCGCAGTTTTATCCTGAGATTGCCACACACCCTTCGGGTGTTCGCAATGACATGTTTTTATTCACCTTTTCGTTTTAACTGCTTTTTTTAGGATTATACTAATCAATAAGGTGGTTTTGTACTGCATAAGTTGTTAATTCTGCACTGTTTTTTAATTTCATCTTCTCAAGAATACGGCTTCTGTAAGTGCTTACTGTCTTGACGCTTAAAGACAATTTGTCTGCAATTTCGCTCACTGTTTTTCCTGAGGCTATCATGCATAAGACCTGATACTCCCTGTCCGAGAGCATTTCATGCGGTTCCTTTTTTCCGTCAAGATCAAGATGGGAAGCCAATTTTTCAGCAAGTGACGGGCTGACGTACTTTCTGCCGTTTGCAACAGTGCGTACTGCGTTCACCAGTTCTTCCGGTGCGCTTTCCTTTGTCATATACCCTGAAGCGCCTGATTTCAGCACTCTTATCGCATATTGATCTTCAGGATACATGCTCAGGATCAAGACAGGAAGATCAGGCCATTCGCTTCTTATCTCTTTTAACGCATCAAGACCGCTTTTGCCTGGCATTGAAATATCCAGCACTACAACTGAATATTTGTTCTTCTTTATTTTGTCAATGGCTTCTCTGGCATTGGAGGCTTCATCAACCATAGCCACATCAGAAATTCCCGAAAGAATCTGTTTCAGGCCTGCACGTACCACAGAATGATCATCAGCTATAAGGATCTTAAGCATATGCTGATTATATTAACATATTTTGTTAGTCCGGTTAGAAGAATAAGGGGCTACTGTTGGGGTTTGCCGTCAATTGGTACAACAACCACTATCGTAGTCCCTTTCTGAGGGATACCGTCTATATTGAGCCTTCCGCCCATATAATTGACCCTTTCGCTAATTCCCATAATTCCAAAAGATGCTGGCTTCAAAATCTCCTCTTCGGTGATCCCTTTACCGTTATCCACAACTCTCAGGAGAATTTTCCCATCACTTTTTTCCAAAAACACATTTACATGTGTTGCCTCAGCATGACGCATAACATTAGTCAGTATCTCCTGAAAAATACGGAAAATGTTAATGGAGAGTTCCTTGTTCAAGATAATCTCCTCAGGTTTTATAACAATGTCACATGGGATGCCGACAAGTTTTTTAAACTCTTCAGCCTGCCATTCCATTGCTGCGGATATGCCGAGATGGTCTAAAATTCCGGGCCGCAGTTCCGTAATAATTCTCCTGACAGCCATGATCGTCTCATCGATCAAAGACATCATGGATCCTGTTTTCACATTAAGGGCTTCATGGTCGCTGTAATTATTCCTCAACCATGACAGGTCAATCTTAAGTGCGGTCATGATCTGTCCGAGCTCATCGTGTATCTCACGAGCAATAGTTGTTCTTTCCTCTTCTCTCACAGCCTGCAGATGTGCGGTCAGGTTACGAAGCTGTTCCCGCGAGTTTCTCAATTCTTCTTCAGCATTAAACTTATATATTGCCTCTCCGATTAGAGGTGATAATGTTTCTATGAATTTCACCTTGTCGATCTGGACCATGCCTTCTTTTTCATCAGCCAAATGAATTGCACCAAGCGCTTTATCATGATAAAAAATAGGTATAACAGCCACTGATCTAAACCCGCTTCTGACACAAACACCCCGAAATCTTGACTTCTCTGCCTCGTTCAATCCATCCACAAATTCAAAGGTATTATTCGAATAAAATGAGCCGTATTGTGTCATGACAGGCATATCCTGAGGTTCGGGCTTTTCCGTGATTACCCTTATGCAGGCACAGTGGTCTGTGTTGACAGACAAAAGACTCTCTGATTCCAGAAATTCCTTACTAAAGCCAATAGATGACTCATATGGTATATTGCCCTTTTCATCTAATATCCTTATTCCAAGGCAACGGCAATCACACCATTCCTGAATAATTTTAACTGCATCATCAAGAAATTCCTTACGGGAAGTATTTTCAACGAATAATTGTAGCAGTCTGTTTATTATATTGATCTGATGCTTTTCGTTTTCAAGTTCTTCATAAAGTTTGATCAATTCCGAGGTGCGCTCAGTAACACGGTTTTCGAGCTCATTATGTGCTCTTTTAAGGGCTTCTTCAGCCAACTTGCGCTCGGTTATGTCATCGACATAAATACGCACAGAATTAAATTCAGGGGACAGGTAGATATCCTCTCCGAAATAATTTTCATTGATCTTCTTCACCCGATAGACCCTTGCTCTGCTTTTCTGCCCCAGATCTTTCAGAATTTCCCTTATATCATCAGGTAAAAAAAGGCTCACATCTTCTTTAATACCTAACATTCTTAGGGTTTCGATGGCCGCATTATTATGGAAAATAATATTTCCTTCAGAACTTATCTCTATAATAGGACTTGGATTCAACTCTGGAAAAGAGGCAAGATGTTCTTTTTCCTTTTCTAATTGTTTGCGCTCGGTAACATCCTCAAATACTGCAGCAAAGTAACTGCGCTCAGGGCTATAAGCTGAGATGAAAAACCATCTGTCAAACGGCTCGAAGTATTGTTCTGTCCTTAACTCCTTGCCGGTGAGCGCCACCTTCCCGTATTCTCCGATCCAGTCAAAGCCGGATTCCCGAATTCCCGGGATAACGTCAGTAACTTTTCTCCCTATAACATCAGCACGCTTTAAACCAGTCAGCCTTTCAAATGCGTTATTAACATCGAGGAACACATAATCCAGAGCACGTCCATTGTCGTCAACAACGATCTTGTGCATGGCAAAGCCGTCATGCATCCCTTTAAAAAGTTTTTGATAACGTTCATCGCTCTCACGAAGCGCTTCTTCACTACTTTTTAAGTCCCTGAATAGCAGGTCATAAGGCCTCATAAGTCCTGTCACGACAATCGCCCTGTAAATAAGGTAGTAAGCAAGGAGTTTCAGGCAGTGTCCTGCAAAATTTGAAATGCCATATACGCTTATGTAAAATGTGAAGAATATCTCAGATATAATTGTAAAACCTGTCGCCCATACCAAAAGCCTGAATACACTCTTATCCAGGTAATTTCGTCTATTGACTAAAAATGCTATTGAACCGAGAAAGATAGCAGAGATAACATATTCGCTTATCTTCTTAAATGGGGTAAGGCCGACACCCTCAATATAACAGGCAGGGAATATGCCCGAGAAAATTGCTATAAATAAAAGCGCAGAAACAGCAGAATATATAAACAAAGCAGAAACATAATTCAGTTTTCTTTTGATGAAAACTGGCGCGATAAGCAATGAGACGCTCTGAAGGTATCTTCCAGCAATCCAGAGCTGCGTCGGCAGATTGACATCATACCCCTGAAATACATTCATGCCTTTGTATGCGAGGGTATGGAGCAAGTCAATGAGGCCCACAAAGAGATAGGCAATGCCGATAAATTGAAGATAATGGTTTGCGAAATACCTGCGCGCGTTCCATAAGAGCATGAAAATACCGAAAGCTGCGGCGACGCTGGACAATTCAATCAGAGTGTGAAAAAGTACAAAACTGTAAAGACTGACAAGATAAAGACCGGTATAGACCAAAAAACCGGAAGCAATAAGATATTTGCTGGATGTAATTGATTTTTCAGTCATAATAATTCGACAATTATATAAATATCTTAATTATATTACTTGAAATTTACTAAAAAATATATCCTCTTCATGCTAATACTTCCGCATTTAAGTATTGAATAAACTTTAGTATCTGTCTTTTTCAGATTGTCTCAATTGAATTAAGCGTATTCTTGTAAAATATCAGGGGCTTTTGTTAATATTTGAGATGTCTGAGGAACAAAGAAGGGCAGGGCTTCTTTTTAGGGCTGTGGCAAAAATCCTTGATTTTATTTTGATTGCTGCGGTTATGGAAATAATACCCAAGGCAGGTTTTTTTGCCGGAATAGCCTATATCCTTCTTAGCGACGGCCTTTTTGACGGCAGAAGTATCGGCAAAAAGATCATTAAATTACAGGTCATCTCCTCAACAGATAACATGCCGTGTACTTTTAAAGATTCAATATTAAGAAACAGTACGCTGGCTGTTGGTTTTGGACTGTCGATTGTTCCATGGGTAGGATGGATATTCTTCGTGATCGTCTTAGCTTTTGAATTCATCCTTATTCTCGGCAGCAAAGAGAAGAAGCGTCTCGGAGACGAGATAGCTAAAACATTAGTTTTAGAAAATTAAATATGTTATTTAGGGGGCTTAATGTTATTTCATAATATACTCGGTTTATTTTCCAATGACCTTGCGATCGACCTTGGTACTGCCAATACCCTTGTTTATGTTAAAGGCAAAGGCATTATATGCGATGAACCCTCTGTTGTTGTTATAAGACGGGACAATAAAAAAACAGTTGCCGTAGGCATAGAAGCAAAAAGAATGCTCGGCAAGACACCCTCGAACATTATGGCTATCAGGCCGATGAAAGACGGTGTAATTGCTGATTTCGATGCAACGGGGGAAATGCTTAAATACTTTATCAAAAAGGTACATAACAGGCGGAGCTTTGTTTCTCCCAGAGTAATAATCGGCGTGCCTTCTGAGATCACACAGGTTGAGCAAAGAGCAGTTAAAGACGCTGCCGAAGCCTCAGGCGCAAGAGAAGTATATCTGATCGAGGAGCCAATGGCTGCAGCTATCGGTGTAGGACTTCCTGTTGGAGAGCCTTCAGGCAATATGATCGTTGATATAGGCGGAGGAACAACAGACGTTGCCGTGATCTCCCTTGACGGAGTTGTATACAGCAAGGCTGTCAGGATCGGCGGGGACAAAATGGATGAGGCGATAATGTCTTATATTAAAAGAAGGCATAACCTGATGATCGGGGATACAACATCAGAACAGATAAAAATAATCCTTGGCTCTGCTTTTAGTTTGGGCGGCGGTGAAAGAAAGGTCATGGATATAAAGGGCAGAGACCTTATTTCCGGTATTCCCAAGACAGTTATCATAAATGAAGATGAGATCCGTGAGGCCTTATCCGAACCGGTAAACGTAATACTTGACACAATAAAAATGGCCCTTGAGAATACACCTCCTGAGCTTGCTGCTGATATCGTTGACAGGGGAATTGTCCTTGCCGGCGGAGGCGCCCTTCTTCGCGGATTGGATTCTCTTATAAAAAAGGAGACCGGTCTTCCTGTTATAGTTGCAGAAAACCCGTTGACAGCAGTTGTTATGGGTGTCGGCAAAATGCTGGATGAATTAGATATGCTCAGGAGAGTCGCAATAAATTGATATAGAATGTCAAAAAAAAACTTTTTTCTTTTTTTTCTGCTGATAGTAGTTTCCCTTGTCTTAATGACTTACCAGAGCAAAAAAGGCCACTTCTCTTCAGGCAACCATTTAAACAACCTGCTCAATAAAACCTCCTGGGCGGTGAAATCATTTACAGATGCCCTGGAAAACCCTTTTAGAAAGATCGCTCTGCGCGATGCTGACAACCAGCGCCTCCGGAAGGAAATAGAAGCTTTGCGCCTGGAAAGGGAAAAAACACAAGAAGTTATGCTCGAAAATAAAAGGTTGAGAGAATTTCTGCAACTCCGAGAAAACCAGGAAAACTATGTTGCAACTGCAAGGATAATCTCAAGGGGAATGAGTCACTGGGCAAATACCCTTGTTATCGACAAGGGAACAAAAGACGGTGTTCTCAAGGATATGTCAGTCATTACACCCAAGGGGCTTGCCGGTAAAATAATCAGTTCTGCAGGATCCTATTCCACAATGCTGTCCCTTACTGACATTAATTTTTCTGCAGCTGTCAGGTTTCAGGAAAGCAGAACAGAAGGGATAATATCCGGCACAGGCAACAGAAAATGTATTCTTAAATATATTCCCTATAATGAAGAAGTAAAGCCAGGCGATATCATAATAACTTCAGGACTCGATTCTTTTTTTCCTGCCGGAATCCCGGTCGGCTCTGTATCAAGTGTTGACAGCAAAGGCAGTGGCGGATACTTTCAGTATATTGAAGTTATACCGTTCCAGGATGATTCAAAAATTGAGGAAGTGGTAATAGTAAAGTGAAATATTTGTTATGGGCCATACTGATCATTTCCTCATTTGTCCTTCAGGCAAGGCTCTCTATTCTCGGCGTATCTCCTGACTTAAGCATTCTCCTGGTATATTATGCAGGGATAAAATACGGGGAAAAAAAGGGCATGCTGACAGGGGTCCTTATAGGTGCGCTTGAAGACAGCATGTCGCTCTCGATCTTCGGGCCTAATCTTCTCTCAAAGGGTATAATAGGTTTCTTTTCTGCGCTTTTTGTAACAGGGAGTCTCTTCAGGTGGACACCGTTTCTCGGTATGATAGCTGTATTGTTCCTTACCTTCTTAGACAACTCTATTGTGTTTCTGTCATTGAGTTTATTTGACAAGGCCCCTGCTGCGATCTCGAACGCCTTGTTCATCTCATTAATGCAATCCATTTTGAATGCTCCAGCGGGAATACTCATAAGGCCTAAAGATGCTGACTGAAAAAAAAGATTCAGAGAAGATTATCCTTATCAGTTATTTGATCATTATCGGCTTTGCAATAATAATGATCAGGCTCTGGCAGCTTCAGATACTGCAGGGCAGCGAGCTCCGGCAGATATCCGAGTCCAACAGGCTGAGGATCATCGGAGTACCTGCGCCAAGAGGAATAATATTCGACAGAAACAATCTGCCTCTTGTAAAAAATACCACCTATTTTTCTGCATCTGTGATCCCCAAAGAATTCGAAAGCAAAAACATACCCTCTCTTTCTAAGCTCTTGGATCTGCCTGAAGATGAATTGTCTGCGAAAATTGCAAAAAGATCACAAAATCCTTTTGCGCCTTTAAAACTAAAGGAAGGCCTGTCCTTTGATGAAGTAAGTTTTATTGAGGCCAGACGCTCTGATTATCCAGGCCTTATCATTGATGTTGAATTAAGCAGACATTACATTTATGGAAGTGCTGGTTCTCATCTGATCGGTTATCTCGGGAAGCTTACTCCTGCACAGTCAAAAGACCCTGAATTCAGGGATGTTCCTCCTGATGCCTTTATAGGCCAGTGGGGAGTTGAAAGGATGTTTGATAAATCCCTGAGGGGAACAGCAGGACAGAGGGTCATAGAAGTGGATGCCCTCGGACATGAAATAAGGTTATTGCAGGAAAATAATCCGATCAAAGGCAAAGACCTCACGTTAAGTCTTGATATAGCGCTTCAGTATGAGGCTGAAAAGGCTTTTGACGGCAAGACCGGAGCTCTGGTAGCGCTCAATCCCAACACAGGAGCAGTCCTCGGCCTCGTCAGTTCGCCTTCTTTTGATCCCAATAAATTCGTAAAAGGAATAAGCTACGATGAATGGCAATCTTTGACTGAAGATGCAAAGATCCCTCTTCTAAACAGGGCTGTACAAAGTCAGTATCCGCCTGGTTCAACATTTAAAATAATAACTGCAATCGCAGGTCTTGAAGAAGGTGTTATCAACAATGAAACAAAAGTTAGCTGCACAGGTGGAATAAACGTCGGAAAATGGCGTTTCGGCTGCTGGAAAAAGACTGGACACAATATCGTTTCAGTACACAAGGCCATAGTTGAATCCTGCGATGTCTATTTCTATGAAGTCGGAAACCGGCTTGGTATAGATAAAATCAATTCCTATGCCTTGATGCTGGGACTTGGAGAGGAAACAGGGTTAGCAGTCGGCAGAGAGAAAAAAGGCCTGATACCGAGTTCAAAATGGAAGATGGATACAAAAAAAGAGCCCTGGTACCTCGGAGAGACCTTTATCAGTGCGATTGGACAGGGATATGTGTCTACAACACCTGTCCAGATGGCTGTAATGATGAGCGCTGTTGCAAATAATGGGACTGTGTACAAGCCTTCGATCCTCAAGGGATCAACTCCTGAAATTGTAAAAAAGGCCAATATACGGCCTGAGACACTTGAGATAGTGAAAGACGGGCTGAAAGGAGTTGTTAATGAGCCCGGCGGTACAGGACATGCCTCAAGATCGAATACGATATTGATAGGAGGCAAAACAGGAACAGCTCAGGTTGTAGGGATTCGCAAAGACTCAAAAGATCTTGCGGAAAAACACCGGGACCATGCCTGGTTTGTTGCATATGCCCCTG
>MHDW01000029.1:10180-11408 GCA_001803645.1 Nitrospirae bacterium GWC2_42_7
GCAAAAAAAGCAATAGAAGCTTATATGCTTTCTGATGAAAAAAAGCGGGAACTATTAAATGTTCAATATTGACAGAAGACTAATAAGCAATTTTGACTGGATCACTTTTTCGATTGTGATGACTATATCGCTAATAGGCATTATGACAATTTTCAGCGCAACCAGACAGCCTGTCGAATCAGTCCAGTCTGCTTTTTTCCTAAAACAGCTCATATGGCTGGTCATCGGATTAGCAGGCATGGCCCTGTTCATCAGCTTTGATTACATCTGGCTGAGCAGATTCTCTGTGCTACTTTATACAGCAGGCCTGGTTCTTCTTCTCATAGTCCTGATTTCAGGCAGGATCGGAATGGGCGCTCAGCGATGGATAAGCCTCGGGCCCCTGTCATTTCAGCCTTCAGAGTTTTTCAAACTCATATTTATAGTAATGCTTTCCCGCCACCTCGAATTTTCCGGCGATAAGATCAGTATCTCTGCGGTACTAAAGATATTCTTTATAATCGTTCTTCTGCCTTTTGTATTTCTCTTTAAACAACCTGATCTCGGAACTGCTATGGTCATACTCATTCTCTTTGTTCTGATGATTCTTGCAAAAGGACTTCATAAAAAAGCTCTTGTTCTTATATTAATGATAAGCCTGTTATCTCTGCCTTTCCTCGGAAGCATAGTCTGGACCGGCCTTAAGGGTTATCAAAAAAACAGACTCATAGCCTTTATGGACCCGGGCATAGACCCTTCAGGCATAGGTTATCATATTGCACAGTCCAAGGTAGCTGTAGGGTCAGGGGAATTTTTTGGAAAAGGATACCTTAATGGGACCCAGGGGCCGTTCAGGTTCCTGCCTGAGAAGCATACTGATTTTATCTTTGCGGTTTTCGCAGAGGAATGGGGCTTTTTCGGCTCTGTATTGCTTCTTTCTTTATATCTATTTCTTATAATGCGCGGCCTTGATACAGCGCGAAAAGCCAAAGATGAATTCGGCCGCCTGCTCGCACTAGGCATAACATTCATGTTCTCAGTCTACTTTTTCATTAACGTCGGAATGACTCTCGGTATAATGCCGGTTGTCGGCATTCCCCTGCCCTTCATGAGTTACGGGGGCACAGCCCTGCTTTCGAACTTCATTTCAGCCGGTGTGCTGATAAATATAAGGACACGGAGATTCTCTCTCTTTTATTAGAGCGACTATATTTGTTATAATTCAAACCCGAAGTTGTTGAATATTTTT
>MHDW01000030.1 GCA_001803645.1 Nitrospirae bacterium GWC2_42_7
TATTGATAAACATATAGTGATAAGCAGGGAAAAGACAGGGAAGGACTTTCGGGAAATCCATGAATGGCTCGACAAAGATCCCGACAAAAAAGCAGAGCGCCATGATATTACAAAGATCTACGAAAATGGAAAGATCATAGAGGCGCAATACGGCAAAGAAGGTCTTGAGGAGTATATCAGCCATCTGCATGATGATGTAAAAGCAAAGTTCGAACATCTTCAACATGATTTCGAAAAATCGATTGCAGATACCCTTGCGTACTTTGGGGTGAAATAGGAGGAAAAGCCATGAGCTACAAAATAGATAATTCGGATATCGAGATTCTCAGAAATTCCGGTGTTTCAGAAGATGACATTAAGCACTGTAGGAAAGTCGCGGAAAAAGCACTCGAGATCGCTGAACGCATTACTGCAGATATTGATATGGAACTAGTTGCTCGGGGAGCGCTTTTTCATGACCTTGGCAAGGCAAAAACACACGAGATGGAACACGGAAAGATCGGTGCAGAGATGGGAAAGAAAATAGGATTGCCGGAGGCAGTAACAGATATTATGGAGAAGCATATCAGGGGCGGGCTTACAGAGCCGGAAGCACGAGAACTGAATCTTCCTGTTAAAGACTACACCCTCAGAAAGCTTGAAGAGCGGATAGTGATTTACGCTGACCGTCTTGTCGACATCATTACAGATGGTATTGTTTTGATTAAGGATGAGAAAGAGGCAGAAGATAAGTTCGAGAAGATCCTGAAGGCTGTAGCTAAATATGGAAAGAATAAAATAACTCTTGACCGTTATCTCAGCTATCACAAAGAAATCCAGGGGCTCATGAAAAAATGAGATTCAGTCCGTTCCGGCTGCTTTGCATAACAGGGCTTTTTGCTATTTTCAGTTCAACAATATCAAAAAGCCCTGTACTTCCTTTGTTTGCCGCACACCTCGGGGCAGACCCTTCAGGCGTCGGGTTTGTTGCAGCAGTATCAGCATTCACAGGTGTTTTGTTCAGCATTCCGGCCGGGCTTTTCTCAGACAGATTCGGCAAGAGGAGGATGCTGTTATTTTCATCCTGCATCTTTGCTGCTGTACCATTTCTGTATCCATTTGTTACGCAAATATGGCAGCTTGCAGCAGTCAGGTTTTTACACGGCTTTGCAACTGCTATCTTCATCCCTGTTGCAATGGCATTTGTCTCAGAACTCTTCCATAAGGAAAGAGGAGAGAAGATGGGATGGTTTTCGACCTCTACTCTGCTCGGAAGGTTTGCAGCCCCAATTGTTGGAGGAAGCATCATAGGAGCCTTTGCTCTCAATCCGAATATTGGATACAGGGCGGTATATATTGTATGTGGTCTTGCAGGCGTTGTGACCCTTCTGCTCTCCTTTTTTCTGCCGCAGACAGGAGAATCACATCACCACAACCAGCCATGGTCAGAGACCTTTACGACCTTCAAAACAGTCCTTGCTAACAAGGGAATACTTGTTACATGTACGGTTGAAGCTGCTATACTGTTTGCATACGGAACATTCGAGACCTTTCTTCCTCTGTACGCGATCAGCATGGGGTTGAGTCCGTATAAGATCGGTATATTTCTGTCTGCACAGGTCATAACTCTCGCACTTTCAAAGCCTGTAATGGGAAGATTCTCCGACAGGCATGGAAGAAAACCTCAGATCTTTGCAGGTGCACTCATTGGCGCAGTTTCTATAGGGTGTATGGGCATTTTCCCGGGATTTCTGCCGCTGCTTGTACTAAGTATCTTCTTTGGATTAAGCCTGTCGATCGTGACTTCAGCAACTTCCGCATATATAGCAGATTTAAGCAGCAGGGAGGCCCGTGGTTCTGCTATGGGAGTTTTCGGATCTATCATGGACATTGGGCATACAACAGGGCCGCTGCTTTCAGGCATAGTTGCAACTCATTTTGGATTTGCGAAATCTTTTATCGGAGCATCATTAGTGCTTATACTTTTTGCTTTTATATTTTTAGTAGTGGCAGGAATAAAAGCTGATTCAAAAAGCACGGATTATCACACATAGGGGATAAAACAGCCCCTTGACATAATCGCAAAAGCGCGGTATACTCCAGTTTAGTTAAACTAATTTGGAGTTTATTGCAATATGAATGAGATTAAAAGAATTCTTAATATCAAGCTGCCGGATAAGCAATCTGCTTTCTTATGGGGCGCAAGGAAGACTGGAAAGAGCACGTATTTGAAAACCCGTTTTCCCAATAGCATTGCATTTGATTTCCTTAAAACTGATCTGTTTTTTAAAATTTCCAAGAATCCAGCTGTGCTGCGAGAGCTGCTTTTAGCAAAAGATAAAAACTTGCTTAAACATCCAATAATATTGGATGAAGTGCAAAAAGTCCCTCAGGTGCTTGATGAAGTGCATTGGCTGATAGAAAACAAAGGTTTAAGGTTTATCCTATGTGGTTCAAGTGCCAGGAAATTAAAACGAGGGCATGCTAATCTTTTGGGCGGGAGGGCATGGCGTTATGAAATGTTTCCCCTGGTTACAGCAGAAATACAAAATTTCAACCTGCTGCGCGGCTTAAATCATGGGTTAATTCCTTCACATTATCTGCAAAACAGCGAAAACGCAAAAAGATCCTTAACTGCCTATGTGCAGGACTACCTGAAAGAAGAAGTTTTTGCCGAGGGATTGACCCGTAATGTCTCTGCGTTTTCAAGATTTTTTGATGCCTTTGGTTATTCCCATGGCGAACTTACTAATTATGCTGATATTGCCCGCGATTGCGGCGTAGATTCCAAGACCGTCAAGGAATATTATCAGATACTTATAGATACACTTATGGCTGTTAGAATAGAACCGTTTAAAAAAAGGCAGTCCCGGCAGGTTATAACCAAGGCAGTAAAATATTATCTCTTTGATACAGGAGTTGCAGGCTGTCTTAAGAAGAGATATTTAATGGAAGAAAAAGGGGCTGAATTCGGCAGGGCCTTTGAGCATTTTTTGCTTATGGAAATAGTTGCATGCCGGTCTTATAAAGGTCTTGATTTCCGAATAAATTTCTGGAGAACAAAATCCGGCCTTGAAGTAGATTTTGTTATTGGAGACGGCGAGACAGCCATAGAAGTAAAAGGCACGAATAATGTTGATGTGAGGGATTTAAAAGGTTTATATGCTTTTACGGACACCTATTCTCCTAAAAGAAGTATTGTTGTCTGCAATGAAAAAGAAAAAAGGATTCACGGTAAAATAGAAATAATCCCATGGCGTGAATTTCTCCATGAACTCTGGAATGGCAAAATAGTGAAATAATTATAGCTATGAGGAGTATCTACCGGACTATTGAAATTTGCAGAGAAAGTGGAAGGCGTGAAGCTGGTAAAAAAGAAGGGGGCAGTGGATGAGGGAAAAACCACAAAACTATTTGTTTTCATACCAAACCCCTCAGTTTTAACCCTTCTTTTTTTAAAACATAGGACACTCCTTGGGGGAGGTCACTCCTTATAATATAGGTAGAAGATAAATCTATCTTTCAGGAGGTGTGGCATGAAAGCAAAAAATCAGGCACTTAAAGAAACTCATCAGGAGGATGCAGAAATAGACCTTACAACGTGCAATCTTGCATGGTCGCTTCTTGATTGCGGTAAATACGAAGAGGGGCTTGCTTTATATAAATCAATACCTACAGAAAGTGAAATAAAATACCTTGGAATGAGCAGAGCGTTAACAAAAACAGGACACTTTTATGAAGCGAAAAAACTTTTAAAAAAAGCGAACAAACAGTTCCTGGAATCACCTTCACTTTTAAACGCAATAGGCATACTACATGCAGATTTTGAATATTATACAGAAGCAATAAAATATTATGATTTGGCAATCCAGGCTATTGAAGACTGGGACAATCACCACTGGATACTTTTTAACAAGGGGCAAGCATTGTATGCATTGGGTTGCTACGAGGATGCGCTAACAATTTTTAAGAAACTAATAGTCATATATTCTGATGAGCCGAAATATTTGACGGCGCTTGGTTATTGTTATTTAAACATGGGATATCCTGAGGATGCAGCTACATATTTTAAAGCTGCAATACACAATGAACATTCAACTCCTGATGTCTACAACGGTCTTTTTTGCTCATATTATGATATGAACTTAATTAGCGATGCCATAGATATAGCCCTTGATGGTCTAAGAAAATTTTCGGATGAAGATCCTTTGATGTATAACAATGTAGGAGCAGGTTATTTTGAAATGGGCTGGCTAAATGAGGCAAGAGATATAGTAGATAAGGGGCTCATGATATTTCCTGACAATGAGATATTAATAAATCTATTAGAGGAAATTGAAGATGCAAGAAATATCCCTGATAAGGACAATGATTTAACGTTTATGCTTTTGTTAATATTGGTAGCAACAATTAAAAAGTTGAGACTCAGGAAATAATAATTGTTGGCATTATAATATCTAGTAAGCTTATATAGAAAGGAATTGTCAAAATGAGCATATTTTTTAAACAAATGTACAAAGTATGGCAGCAAGAATTAGAAATAACAAAAGAATGTAAGGCAATTACTCCTTTCTTTATAACTGGCCCAATTAAGAATGTTCAATCAATTATTGTTGGGCTCAATCCACGTACGACAAAGTCATGTAAAAAAATACATAATGAAATAGAGACGTTGCCACTTAAAGGAATTATCAGCTTTCGTCTATTATCAGAGAACTACGAAAACGGTAAGGTAATACCAACATCTAAGGATACGGCAATGAGAAACTGCATTGCAGTACTAACTAACAATCAAAAGTTTATTAAAAAACACGATAAAAATGTTTTTATGGCCTATAAAAACTTAAATGCCTGCAAGATCAATTTCTGTTCGATACCAAGCGATTCGTGGAAACTTAGAAAAGATCCAGAAGAAATTAAACGAGCTCACTGGGAATGGAATATACAAATAGGTAAATACAAAGCACTTAAAACCATAATTCATGCATTTATGAAAGATCAAACAATCGAAAACCTTGTTTTGTGGATTGGTCCTAAATATTATGATTATATAGATTATTTTTTGAAATCAGATAATTTCCAGACTAAAATTGTTGCTCAGAAAAAGTGTTGGGAATGGAAGAAAAAAAACAAAAGAATAATCCTTGGTCCCAATCAGGGCTTTCCGACAAAAAAGATTAAACCTTAAAGAATTAATATCTAAATTAAATCTGCTATGTTTCCCAGCGATCTTCTAAAAGTAAAATTCTTGAGGGATTCTGGTTTGAAGAAGATGAGAGCTGGCGTGGTGTGTGGAGGATCAGGTTGCTTTAGGTATTACTCCTGCCAGTCCCATTCAGCTCCACGACAAGAAAGTACAGTGTCACTCCATTCTTCCCCGTGTCTCTCTGCTGTTACTCCGAGAGATGTTGAATTGTCTAAACTGAAAGTTTAATCTCTCTGGTATAATATTGATGAAGGCGAAGGGACATAGGCTATAATAAAATGCAGGAGGTGATTTAGATGAAATTGCTTGATTTAATCCCGGAAAATGAATTAAAAGAGGCTGTAATAAGCGATTATGAGAAAAAGCTTGTGTTGTATAAACTGACGGACGAAAGATTAAAGAAAAAATATGAGATGACCTTTAAGGACTTTTCAGAGCGCAATATTGTTAAGGAGAAAAGTTATTCATGGGATGTTGAAAGCGATGCGATGGAATGGGAACATGCTGTTGAAGGCATTAGGCATCTCATGGAAGTCCTGACAAAAATTAAAGAAACAAATGACTGAAATAAGCAAGGTTGTTGATTCTGTCCGTGATGTTGCCAGAAGATATGGATTAAAGGTGTTGCATTTAGACCTCACAGATGTTACCTTCATTTCGAGGATTGGCCTGTCACATGAAGTTTTCGTGCAAATCTATGCAAATACAAAAAAGGAAAAGCTAAATATTGCGCTTGTGGTTTCAGGAGAAAGAATATACGGCATAGATAAGGAAGGCGGATACTACCATAAGCATCCATTTGAAAATCCATCGCTTCATGTTGAAACAACACCAATAGAAATAGAAGACTTTGTTATTGAAAGTTTGGAAATTCTTAAAAAGCTCAACCTGTTTTAAATAATATAACTATAAATGAACCGAATTTTTTTTGCAGGTAATGGATGGCAGCTACCAGATCCCCGTTTATTCTATTGCTATCTTTTTTATCTTGTTTTCCTCATCTATTTTCTTGGCATTAAACTCTATATGCAAAACTCCGTCTTTGAAACTGGAAAGACTAAATAAAACGCATCGGGTCTAAAAAAATAATATCCTTACTATTATCAAGGAGCTTCCATGAAAGAGTTTCTAAAGGGATGGCTTTTGAAATGAGTGCTACTGATATATGCAGATGAGGAGGAATCTTTGAGTTAGCTGGTTCTGAGATAGTTGAAATTACTTCACCTCTATTGAAGAATTTTCCTATTACTGTGTCTACTGGTTTCTGTACATGTCCATAGATGGTGAACAACTGAGAGTCGCCTTCATATATCTCATGTGCTGCAAAAAGAGTATACCCCAGGAAATCCCTTATACATTTGATCAGAGTTCCTTCATACATTATCGGGACTTTTGTATCCGGATTAATTGCTTTTTGTGACCTTTCATCCGTTTCATATAACATTAAGTCCAAACCATTATGCTGTTTGTCCCGTGGTCCTTTGTCTCCCCACCATTTTGATCCAGATCTGAATAACATCCCGGGTTCCAATATCCATCTTTTGAACCGCAAGTTGTTTATATTGGCAAAATCTTCAGTGAACCGTGTTTTTTCAAGTTTCATATTTAAATATATATATATAGTTACTAAGGAGTTCATAAGTAAGTCCCCCTCACCCTCTCCCTCCAGGGGAGAGGTAATAATACTGCCCCTCCCTTGAGGGGAGGGGATGAAGGGGAGGGTGATGTATTTGTTTTTACTTATGACTTCATTAAAAAAGATTGTTGTTAATCCTTCAGTTTTTTATTGCAGTTCATGCAGTATTCTTTTTCAGGGACGAAACTTCCGCAGCGATGACATTGTATAAGATCTATCGGCAGTTCCTTTTTGCAATATTTGCAGACTGGAGCATTCTCATGGATCACTCTGGAACAAAAGGGACATCTCTTGGTTCTGCCTTTGGCAACTACAGGAGGAAACAGGAGTATTACCAGTACGGAAACAGGAAAAATAAAACATAATAAAAACCACAGAAAATAATTTCTGCCTTTTTTTGCTGCGATTATGCTGCCGGCTATTCCGGCAATGATCTGAATTATCAGGATTCTAGACATTTTTGCTTTTGGCCTCTATTATAATTCAAAAATGAAGATATTTTTTCGGGGAGGATTTAATTTTCATCAGAACAACCTCGGATGTTCTGTTTTTGTTTTTATCATGTTTAAAAGTTCATCATAAGAAATTGTCTTAACTCCCAAAGCCTTTGCTTTCCGGAGTTTTGATCCCGGGTCTTCCCCTGCCAGAAGATAATCTGTGCTTGATGATACAGCAGAAGATGCATGGCCTCCGTTGCTGTCTATCAAATCCTCTATTTCTTTTCTTGATTTTGGCATAGAGCCGGTTATCACAAAAGTCAGGCCTTCAAGCGGCAACTTTTCTTTTTTCACTGACAAAAAATCAGGGTTGGATATTTCGAGATCAATAGATCTAAGTATTTTGAGGTTCTTTTCATCATCAAAAAAGGTGGAAATAGAAGTTGCTATTTTTTCTCCCATCTGTCTGATCTCTATCAACCTTTCTTTCTTAACATGAAAAAGCTCTTCAAGACTTTTAAAATTCTTAGCAAGCAGTTTTGCTGCATATTCACCCACATGAAGGATACCGATACCAAAAAGAAATTTCGCAAGAGTTGTATGTCTTGACCGTTCTATAGCATAAATCAGGTTCTGCGCTGATTTTTCTGCAAACCGCGGAAGATCGAGCAGGTCTTCTTTTTTTAATTTATAAATATCTTCGAAGTGTTTTATAAGTCCTTTTGAATAAAGCAGTTCAACATTCTTTTCACCAAGACCCTCGATATCCATTCCTCCCCTTGATGCAAAATGGATTATTTTCTCAGTCACCTGTGCAGGACAGTGAAGCGAGACAC
>MHDW01000031.1 GCA_001803645.1 Nitrospirae bacterium GWC2_42_7
CAGGAGATTCGAAACATCTTGTTGTTGTAGATAGCGATGAGCATGATGAGGAAGGACACATTATCGAAGACGCTGAAACAAGAAATAAGATGGTGAATAAAAGGCTTTTCAAAAAAATGCCTCTTCTAATACAGGAGATCGAACCGCCGTTTTCCTACGGCAATGATAAACCTGATATTGTGATCGCAGGATGGGGGTCAACTTACGGGGTGATGAAAGAAGCAGTTGACAGCATGTCACCCCCCCATCCCCCCCTTGGTAAGGGGGGGCTAATGGGGGGTATCGCAATGCTTCATTTCAGTGAGATATATCCTTTTCCCTCAACAGATAAATTTGATTATCTGAATATATTAAATAATGCAAAGCTTACGATCTGCATCGAGAACAATGCAACAGGACAATTCAGCCGCCTTATGAGGGCAGAGACAGGATATGAGTTTAAAACAAAGATAAATAAATATGACGGCAGGCCATTTTTGCTTGAAGAACTGATAAATGAGATAAGAAAGAAATTTGATTAATAAACAGGACACAATATTTTCGCTCATTCCCTGCCTGCCGGCAGGCAGGTCGCTGCGCTCCGAGGTATTTCGCCTCTTTGTTATTATATGCGGCAGGAATATCGGCAAAATAAAGCCGCTCAAAAATTATCTCCTGTTTATGTACTGACTTAATGAAAGGAGAGATATATGTCCACACTAGAAGATTATAGAGGGCAGGTGCCTGCATGGTGTCCTGGATGCGGTAATTTTTCTATACTGAAGGCTCTTAAGGATTCAGCAGTGGAACTCGGACTTGAACCCCATCAATTTACAATAGTTTCAGGCATCGGACAGGCAGCAAAGCTCCCTCATTATATGAAATGCAATACCTTTAACGGCCTGCATGGAAGGGCGATCCCTGCTGCAACCGGCATACGTCTTGCCAATCATGAAATGCCTGTTTTTGTCACAACCGGTGACGGAGACTGTTACGGCGAAGGCGGAAATCATTTAATGCATGCAATGAGGAGAAATGTAAATATAAAACTCTTTGTGCATGACAATCAGATATACGGGCTTACCAAGGGACAGGCATCTCCGACAAGCATGGAGGGGATGATCACAAAGAACCAGCCTTTTGGCGTATTTTCAGAACAGTTGAATCCAATGGCTTTGGCTGTTGCGCTTGACTGCAGTTTTGTGGCGAGGGGTTTTGCAGGCGATATCAATCATCTGAAAGGATTGATAAAAGAGGCGATAAACCATAAGGGCTTTACTCTCGTGGATATTTTACAGCCTTGTGTTACCTTCAACAAGATCAATACATTTGCATGGTATAAGCAGCGGGTCTACAACATTGAACCTGAATATAACCCTGAGGACAGGACAGAGGCATTTAAGAGGTCTCTTGAGTGGGGGGAGCGAATACCCATCGGCATAATATACAGAAATAACCGTCTTCTTTATGAGGAGAGGATACCGGTAATAAAGGACAAGCCTCTTAACAAACAGGAATTCGATATTTCAAAAATTAAATCAACGATCAAGGAATTTTACTGAGAATTGTTACTCTGGTAATTAAATAGACGAATGATTCAAAACAATGACATTTCGGCTTGTCCGAAAACTTCATGAGTCAGAGACCACAAAAGGGAATAAAAATATCACCCTCCCTTAATCCCCTCCCCTCAAGGGAGGGAGACTTTCTCACCCTCGTCCCTTGGGGGAGAGGGTTGTGCTATTTCCCCTTCCTTGAGGGGAGGGGATGAAGGGGAGGGTGATGCATGTGTATCGTATTGTAGTAATATAAGGAGTTAAATGATAGAAAAACAGACAATAGAATATCTGAGACTTATCCACGGCGCTTTTAATTTTATTGTTATGTTGTTGTTTGTTTATCAGGCCTCTCTTGGATTAAGAATAAGAAGCAACAGAAAAAAAAGAACCATAACTCCAGAGGTAATAAAACGCCACAGAAGGTTTGGACCGATTTTGGCAGTGCTTGGAATTACCGGATTCTTTGCCGGAATCAGCATTATTTATCTTGATTATGGACATATCCTCAAATATCCCCTGCATTTCATAGTCGGCTCATTGATAGCTTTTTCGATAATTACCACCTATTTTATTTCAAGGAAGATCAAAGGTGCAGAATCTTCGTATAGAAATTCTCATTTTATAATTGGTTTGTTGATCATCTCACTTTATCTTGTCCAGATATTTATCGGCCTCGGAATATTGCTTTAATAGTGTGGTATTTTCGGGTCATGTTCTGACCTTGCCCCAAAAATAATAAAAACTAAAATATTAAATTTGATATAATGATAAAACTCTATCGGTTTTTTGCTTTTTGGCAAGACAAAATGAAAGACGAAAATAAAACAAAAGATGCGCTGCTAAAAGAGCTTGCAGAACTCAGGCAGCAGATTGCTGAATTAAAGACATCTGAAGTACAGCAAACAAAATATCTTGAAGAGATATCGAAACTGAAGAAACAGATAGAGTTTGTTCTCGGAGCTACAAAGACCGGCCTTGACATCATTGATTCAGAATACAATATCCGTTACATAGATCCTGAATGGGAGAAGGTATACGGCAGTCCTGCAGGTAAAAAATGTTATGAATATTTCATGCAAAATAGTGAAGTATGCCCTACATGCGGGATCAAAAGAGCATTAAAAACAAAGAGCACAATTGTTACCGAAGAACTGCTGGTCAAGGAAAACAACAGGCCTATACAGGTTGTAACCATACCGTTTCAGGACAACAATGGAGAATGGCTGGTCGCTGAAGTAAATATAGATATTACACAACGCAAGAAAGCAGAAGCAGAGATACTGAAATATCAGACCAAGCTTGAGAAATTAGTAGAAGAAAAAACAGCCATTCTGAATGAGACAATAGGAAAACTTCAAAATGAGATCTCGGAGAGAGTGCATGCAGAGG
Source organism: Nitrospirae bacterium GWC2_42_7 (assembly GCA_001803645.1). Classification (GTDB taxonomy): domain Bacteria; phylum Nitrospirota; class Thermodesulfovibrionia; order Thermodesulfovibrionales; family UBA6898; genus GWC2-42-7. The sequence continues at coordinate 2,928 of MHDW01000031.1, forward strand.
AAGTACTGATTGAATCCGAGGAGAAATTCCGCGCTATTACGAATGCTGCAGGGGATGCAATTATATATATGGACGGAAACGGCAACATCGCATACTGGAATCCTGCAGCAGAAAGAATGTTCGGATATACAAGTCAGGAAGCCTTAGGCAGGGAACTGCATGTTTTGATCGCGCCCGAGAAATATCATGAAGCATACAAAAAAGGATTCAGCGCTTTTAAGGCTACAGGGAGCGGGCCTGCTGTTGGGAAGCCGAATGAATTTCTGGTTAACAGAAAAGACAGGACTGAATTTTCCGTTGAGGTTTCTTTTTCAGTAATGCATTTTAAGGGGCAGTATCATGCAGTTGGCGTTATTCGAGACATCTCCGAAAGAAAGACAGCAGAGATCGCACTTATAAGATCAGAAGAAAAATACCGTGACCTGTATGATAATGCTCCGGATATGTACCATATTCTGGATAAAAACGGAGTGATAATAGATTGCAATGAGACCGAGGCAGCAATGCTTGGTTATATGAAAGAAGAGATTATAGGAAGACACCTCACAGATTTTTTCACTGAAAGGTCTAAAGAGTTTTTTGCAAAAGATTTTCCGAAACTTAACACGGATAAGACACAGCTGAGCCTTGAAAGGGAATTTGTCAGAAAAGACGGCTCAGTATTCCATGCAAACCTTAATGTCTTTTCTGAATTTGATGAAAAAGGAAATTTTTCAGGAACAAAAACAATAGCAAGGGATATTACAAGGAGGAAACAGGCAGAGGAGGCTTTGAAGGAAAGCGAAATAAAGTACCGCTCTTTATTCGAGAACTCCAGAGATGCAATTTACATAACCAGCAGGGACGGCTCGTTTCTTGACATGAACCAGTCTGCGCTGGATCTTTTTGGATTTACCGGAGAGGAACTGCTTAACGCCAACATTTTACGGTTATATGTTAATCCTGAAGACAGAACAAGATTCCAACAGGAAGTTGAGCAAAAAGGATTTGTAAAGGACTATGAACTGAATTTCCGCAAGAAGGACGGTACTGAGATCACCTGTCTTCTGACTTCGACTTTGAGAAAAAATATAGACGGCAGTATAGCAGGCTACCAGGGAATATTTCGCGATATTACTGAAAAAAAGAGGATGGAAGAAGAACTTTTAAAAGTTGAAAAACTGGAATCTTTGGGAATCCTTGCCAGCGGCATAGCGCATGATTTTAATAATATTCTTACTACAATTATGGGGAATATCTCACTTGCTCTGATGTATTTAAAACCTGAGGAACAAAACTTTCAGTTATTGATAGATGCTGAAAAAGCATCTTTGCGTGCAAGGGATCTAACGCAGCAGTTGCTTACATTTTCGAGGGGAGGGGCCCCGATCAGAAAAACAACCTCGATCAAGGAATTAATAAGGGAGTCAGCCGGCTTTGCTCTAAGGGGCTCAAACGTGAGGTGTGAAATTACTATTCCTGAGGATATCTGGCCGGTAAAGATCGATGAGGGACAGATAAGTCAGGTCATTCATAATCTTGTTATAAATGCAGACCAGGCTATGCCTGAAGGCGGTGTGATAGACATTGCTGTTGTTAACACCAGCATCGTGGATAATATGCAATTACCTGAAGGAAAATATGTGAAGACAACAATCAAAGACAATGGAGTCGGTATTCCTGAAGGATATCTCAATAAGATATTTGATCCATATTTTACAACTAAGCATAAGGGCAGCGGACTAGGGCTTGCTATTTCCTTTTCAATTATTAAAAAACATGAAGGTTATATCGTTGTGGAATCCGGCTTGAAAAGCGGAACCTCTTTTCATATATATCTTCCTGCTTCTGAAGAACAAACACTTACGAGCACGAAAGAGGTCCAGGATACAGTTAAAGGAAAGGGAAGGATCCTGGTGATGGATGATGATGAATCGATTAGGGAAGTGCTTGGGTTTATGCTGCAAAAAATTGGATATGATGCCGGATTTGCCAAAAACGGAAACGAAGCAGTTGAACTTTACAGGAAAGCAGCAGAATCAGGAAAGCAATATGATGCTGTTATAATTGATCTGACTATCCCGGGAGGGATGGGAGGCAAAGAGACTATTCAGAAGCTTCGTCAGATTGACCATGACGTCCTGGCGATTGTTTCGAGCGGATATTCAAATGATCCTGTTATGGCTGAGTTCGAAAAGTATGGTTTTAAAGATGTCATAGCCAAACCATACAAGATATCTCAACTGAGTAAAGTTCTGCATAAGGTTTTAACAAAAAATTAACGTTAATAAATATTTACAAACAAATACATAAGTAAGAAGAAACCCCTCTCCTTAATCCCTGCCTACCGGACAGGCAGGCTCTCCCCCAAGGGGCGAGGAAATTAAAAGAATGCCCCTCCCTTGAGGGGAGGGGTTGGGGGAGGGTGATTTGATGTCTCTTTACCAATGACAGCATTAATAATTCACAAATCCCTCCTCCACTTACATGAAGTTAAATGTTAAAATTAACCATGTCTGAAAGATCATGCGATAACATACTGGTGCGGGGCGTTAACTGGGTCGGCGATGCTGTGATGACCATGCCTGCACTGAGAGCTCTTAAGCTTGCAAATAATAATTCAAAGATAACACTTCTTGTGAAGCCGTGGGTTTCACCGCTTTTCGAGAAAGATCCGAATGTTGATGATATTATCCTGTATGAAGATGAATATAAAAGCATCACAGGTAAGATAAGGCTTTCGAAAATTCTCAGAGCAAAGAAGTTCTGCCTGGCGGTTCTATTTCAGAATGCATTTGATGCTGCTATGCTCGCTTTCCTTGCCGGGATACCTGAGAGGATCGGATACAGCAGGGATGGAAGGGGCTTGATTCTGACAAAGGCAGTAGAATTTGATGATAATTCCAAAAAACTTCATCATGTAGATTATTATTTGAACCTGCTTGATAGATCCGGCTTTATGACACAAAAGTTTAAGCCTTGGATATACCTGACACTTGATGAAAGGGTTGAGGCAAGGAACAGACTTGGGGAATTGAAACAGCCGGTAATTGCAATCAATCCTGGTGCAACCTATGGATCTTCTAAAAGATGGCATCCTGAGAGGTTTGCTGAAGTCGCTAAAAGAGTGATCAATGAGTTGAATGGGAGTGTTGTGATCTTGGGAGGGCCAAAGGAAACGGAAATTGCCGCGGAAATATTAAAGTCAATTACTAATGAGTTTGTAAGTAAAGCCCCCTCACCCTCGCCCTCTCCCTCCAGGGGAGAGGGTTATAATATTTCCCCTCCCTTGAGGGGAGGCCTGCCTGTCCGGTAGGCAGGGATGAAGGGGAGGGTGCTGACTCTCAGCCCTTAGCTCTTAGCTCTCAGCTTTTAAATCTGTCCGGAAAGACTTCTTTAAGGGAGTTGGCTTCGATTATTTCTGAATGCGATCTGCTTATAACCAATGATTCAGGGCCGATGCATGTTGGATATGCTGTAGGTATACCTATTGTTTCTATTTTCGGCTCCACATCTCCTGAACATACAGGACCCGTCGGAAAGAACGATATAGCAATAAGAAAAAATCTGGAATGTTCCCCCTGTTTTGAAAGGGAATGCAAAAAAAATAATTTAAAGTGTATGGATCTTATAACAGCAGATGAGGTTTTTGAATCTGTAAAAAAACTTGTTAGTTCAGGAAAGGCAGTTTTTTTTGACAGGGACGGGACACTATGCAGGGACGCAGACTATCTGAAAAGCATGGAAGATCTCGAGATCTTTCCAACAGTCAGCAGATTAAAAAAACTAAAGGAGAAGGGTTTTTCTCTGTTCGGGGTATCGAACCAGTCGGGGATTGCAAGAGGGTTTATGGACGAAGCTTTTGTAAAGAAGGTCAATGATATCTTTATTGATGAATATGCATTTGACGGATTTTACTACTGCCCTCATCATCCTGACGAACACTGTTCCTGCAGAAAACCTGAACCCGGCCTTCTTTTTGACGCAAGGGCAGACCACAAGATAGATCTTAAGGCTTCTTTTGTTGTGGGTGACAAAGATATTGATATGCTGCTTGCAAGGTCGGTTGGTGCAAAAGGCATATTGGTCAAAACAGGAAAAGAGAATTATTCAGCTAATGCAGATTTTATTGTCAAAGATCTGGAGGAAGCGGTTAAAATAATATCAGATGAAAAAGATCAAACAATATAAAAAGATCCTTGTTGTTAAGCCGAGTTCCCTTGGCGACATTGTCCATAGCCTGCCTTTTCTGAATTCTTTAAAGTCATGCTTTCCTAAAGCTGAGATCCACTGGGTTGTAGCAAAGGGCTTTGAGGATATCCTTGAAGAAAATCCGATGATTGACAAACTGATAGTCATAAACAAGGACATGTGGAAGAAGATAAAGAAGGCCGGTGATACCTTGAGAGAGGTGAAAAGCCTCTTCAGGGAATTAAGAAATGAACGTTATGATCTGGTTGTTGATCTTCAGGGGCTCTTCAGAAGCGGTTTGATAACAATGGCAACCCGCGCACCTGAGAGAGTTGGTTTTGCAGAGGCAAGGGAAGGCAGCAGGCTATTTTATAATGTCAGGGTCAAAGGCGGAAAAGAGGTGCATGCTGTAGACAGATATATGAAGGTAGCAGCCGCCATTGGGTGTGACACCGGAAATATTATTTTTCCTTTCCCGTTGTTCAAAAATGATCTAAAGGAAATAAAAAAAATAAAAAGCGGTATGAAGGACTATGCTGTTATCGTACCTGGTGCGAGATGGGACACCAAAATGTGGCCTGCTGAATATTACGGAAAGCTGGCTTCAATGCTTCCAATGAAGTCTTTTGTAATAGGCAGCAGTAAAGATATGGTGATTGCAGATGAAGTAGTCAAAGCTTCAGAAGGTAAAGCATTTTCGCTTATTGGGAAGACAAACCTCAGAGAGTTGGTAGAGATCCTCAGGGATGCGCGTGTGGTTATATCGAATGATACCGGTCCGATGCATATAGCTGCCGGCTTAAGAGTTCCGGTTGTGGCTATATTCGGCCCTACAAGCCCGGACAGGACTGCGCCTTACGGTCAGGGACATATCATTATCAAAAGCGAAGAAGAATGTGCCCCTTGTTATAAGAAGAAATGCAGGGATATGAAATGCATGAAAAAAA
>MHDW01000032.1:0-2514 GCA_001803645.1 Nitrospirae bacterium GWC2_42_7
AAGGGAAAGGAAAGAAGATATTGTCCTGCTGGCTGCTCATTTTTTGGAAAAATATTCAGGGGAATTGGGCAAAAAGATAGAAACTATAGATGATTCGGCTCTAAAAATACTCACGGATTATCAATGGCCCGGCAATGTCAGAGAACTGCAGAATATAATCGAAAGGGCTGTACTTATCGTTGAAGGCAATACTATCCTGCCTGAGCATATTTCAGAAGGACTAAAGACCTCCTCAAATCCCTGTATTTCTGAAACCATCAACAAAACGCTGTCGATCCAGGACTATACAAAAGAATTTATCTTAAAATACCAATCTGCATATAACGAGCAGAAACTCTCAGAACTCCTTGGCATCACAAGAAAATCCTTGTGGGAAAAAAGGAAAAAATGGGGGCTCAGCAGAAAGTGAAAGATAGTGTCCGTCAAAGGGTTTGATGCTTAATCAAATTCGCTCGATCACTGGTTCGACCTTATAATTACAGATAGACTCTTGTCATGTTACAATTCTACTCACTCCATGCTTTAATATTACTTTTTGTATCATCAAGTAACTATTTGAAAAATATACAATAATCTCCTCTATCACTGCTCCTGATACAAATAGTAACAAAACTCCCTCAAACAAACAATTCGAGCATTCTGAGCAAATATTCCTATATTGCTAACCACTTGATTTAAATAAATATTAATTACTTGATTTATTTGCCTTTCAGGTATGTAAATTGCTTTTAATGTATTATGATACTCGATGAAGCAATTGAGTTTTTAAAGCAAGTTCCCCCATTTCAATTTCTAAATAATGATGCATTAAGAAATATAGCCAGCAAAGCTTCCATGGAGTTTTACCCAAAAGGTTCCAGTATCCTGCAGCAGGATGGCCCTCCAAGTGAATATCTCAGCATTATAAAAAAGGGAGGGGTAAAGGTCTCTATAAAACCTGCTAACGGGGACGAGATCATTATTGATTATAGAAGTGAAGGGGATTCCTTCGGTTTTCTTTCTCTGGTCAGCGGAGATAGATCCAGAGCTAATGTTGTTGCTGTAGACGATACTATTGCTTATCTTTTCAGTAAAGAGGACATAAAAAAGTTTTCAGATAAGAATCCGTCTTTTACAGAATTTTTTCTCATGTCTTTTCTCAATAAGTATACAGATAAGACCTTTTCTGAAATGCAGACCAAAAGCATGCTCTACGGCGGAGGAGACAGGATGCTCTTTACGACCCCGGTAGGTGAGCTTGCATCAAAAGAAGTCATAACCGCTTCTCAGGACATGTCTATCAGGGAAGCTGCTGACATGATGTCAAGCAATGGTATCAGTTCACTTGTTATTACAGATAATGACGGGGTGCCGGCGGGCATTGTCACAGACAGGGATCTCAGAGACAAAGTCGTAGCCAGGGGAAGGAATGTTACAGATAAGATCAAAGATATCATGAGCATCTCTTTAATAAAAACAGATGCAAGGGCCTACTGTTTTGAGGCACTGCTGAAGATGATCCGTTATAACATTCACCACCTGCTTGTTGTAGACGAGGGAAAGCTTAAAGGTGTTGTGACCAATCATGATCTTATGATGCTCCAGGGCACTTCACCAATATCCATTGCCAGGGAGATAGAGAACAGGCTGACCATCGAAAGCCTCATCCCTGCAGCAAAGAAAATTAATGGCATGATCGCTCTTTTGCTGAAAGAGGGGGCCAAGGCAAGCAATATAACCAGGATCATAACAGAAGTTAATGATATTCTCCTTAAGAAAATATTACAGATAACTGAAAAAAAATTCGGAAAGCCCCCGGCTTCTTTCTGTTGGATAGTCTTTGGCAGTGAGGGAAGAAAAGAACAGACCTTTAAAACCGATCAGGACAATGCTCTTATCTATGAGGATCCTGCCACAGAGGAAGAAGATGAGGCTGTCAGAAAATATTTCAATGAATTTGCGGCCTTTGTAAATAATACCTTGATGCAGTGCGGCTTTCCTGAATGCCCCGGGAACTATATGGCGAGCAACCCTATGTGGTGTCAGCCGTTAAAAGTCTGGAAAAAATATTTTACAAATTGGATACTGACCCCAACGCCGGAGGCTATTCTTTTTTCAGTCATACTCTTTGATTTCAGGCCTGCATATGGTAATTCTGATCTTGCCAAAAGCCTGCGAGATCACCTTACTAATACAGCAAAGAGCAACGATATGTTTCTTAAACAACTGGCAAACATGACAGTCAATGTTCGGCCTCCCCTGGGGTTTTTCAAAACATTTGTTGTTGAAAAAAGCGGGGAACACAAAAACGAACTCAATCTTAAGTTTAAGTGTATTGCGCCTATTATTGATATTTTAAGGCTATTCAGCCTTGAAAAAGGCATAACTGAAACCTCTTCCCTGGAGCGGCTGGACGCTCTCAGAGATAATCAAAGTGTTCTGGAATTTGCGGACGAGCTTGAGCATGCCTTTGAATTTATAACGTTATTAAGGATCCACCACCAGTTTGAACAGATCGAAGCAGGCATTGAACCT
>MHDW01000032.1:2532-8012 GCA_001803645.1 Nitrospirae bacterium GWC2_42_7
GATAAATTAAGCAATCTCCAGAAAAAAACATTAAAAGAATCCTGCATGCTTATCTCAAGGATACAGGACTCTATATCAAAAAAATATAATCCTGGGATCTCAATGTAATGATAAATTCGATCTCAACATTTAAACAACAGCTCATCGGAAAGCTCTTCACTCCAAAGGAGAACGGGCTGTTTTTGGGGAAGCATATTGATTCTGACCAAAACATTGATCTAAGCACGCCAATAGATCAAGCAAACTATGTTGTTTTTGATACTGAACTTACAGGGCTTAATTTCAAAAATGACTCAATTGTTTCTTTGGGTGCTTTAAAAATGACCGGGGGACTGATCAATATTGGTGATCACTATTACAGGATAGTTGAGCCGAGGACTGAACTGACCGGAAACAGTGTTGTTATTCACGGCATAACACCTTCAGAGGCGTCCGACTGGCCGGATATAAAAAAGATTCTTCCTGAATTCCTCGATTTTTGCGGAAACAGTATTATTGTCGGCCACTTTGTGTCTGTTGACCTTAATTTTATAAACAGCGAGATGAAGAGATTATACGGATACTCTCTGCAAAACCCGGCGGTCGATACTTTCAAAATGTATCAGTGGATAAGACAGATGGAAGAAGAAGTCTGCGCATATCATGGCGGGCTGTCAGAGGTTACAGATCTCATCTCCCTCGCAAAAAAATACAACATTCCTGTCAGTCAGGCACATAATTCACTCGACGATGCCTTTGTTACAGCACAGCTTCTTCAGAGATTCATAAGTTTTTTGCCGAAGTTCGGCGTAAAAACTGTCCGGGACCTTATGAGAATAAGCAGACAGTAAAAATTAATAAAACATGAAAAGGAGGAGGTAAAGAGGAGGCTAAAAAATGGTCTATATAAAATAAAAAAGACCGGGGAAAATGCACTGAGAAAGTTGCATGAATGAAAGCAAATGTTTAGTACATTTTATTTATTTAAAGGAGGTTAGTTATGGTTGACAATGAAAGATATGAGGCATACTGGAAACATAACAAGACTTATATAATTGTTCTGCTTTCGATATGGTTTGCAGTATCTTACTTGTTCGGAATTCTAATGGCAGATCAGCTCGACAGCATTAAGATTGCCGGATTCCCGCTTGGTTTCTGGTTTGCAAATCAAGGCTCAGAGGTGATTTTCGTTATCCTCATTGCAGTATATGTAAAGATGATGAACAGTCTGGACATAAAATATGATGTACATGAGAAATAGTGGTTTTTCTGAATCAATAAAACGAAAAATTACTAATTAATAGGGAGGAGACAACTTAATGGATATTTTAACTTGGACCTGGATTATAGTTGGAGCTTCCTTTGCCCTTTATATCGGCATTGCCATATGGGCAAAGGCAAAGACAACAGGAGACTTCTATGTAGCAGCAAAACAGATCCATCCTGTTTTAAATGGGATGGCCACAGGCGCAGACTGGATGTCCGCGGCTTCATTTATTTCAATGGCCGGACTGATCTCATTTATGGGAAGGGACGGCTCAATGTACCTCATGGGCTGGACCGGCGGATATGTTCTGCTCGCAATGCTTCTTGCCCCATATCTGCGTAAATACGGCAAATATACTGTACCGATGTTTGTTGGAGAGAGATATTATTCACAGACAGCCCGTGTTGTTGCCCTTATTTGCGCCATATTCGTTTCATTTACATATGTCGCAGGCCAGATGCGCGGTGTCGGCATAGTTTTTTCACGTTTTCTGGAGGTGCCGATCAACACAGGCGTTATCATCGGCATGTGTATTGTTTTTTTCTACGCAGTTCTCGGCGGTATGAAGGGTATCACGTATACACAGGTTGCACAGTACTGTGTTTTGATAGTTGCATATATGATCCCGGCTATCTTTATCTCTATAATGCTGACCGGAAATCCTATTCCTCAGCTCGGTTATGGCAGCTCTCTTAGTGAAAACGGAATGCGGCTGCTCGGAGCACCGGAAGGAGGATATCTTTTAGATAAACTCAATGGTATTCAGAAGGACCTCGGATTTTCCGCCTATACGTCAGGCGGGGCCAAGAGCACTATAGATGTTTTTATGATCACATTTGCTTTGATGGTCGGGACCGCAGGACTTCCTCATATCATCATCAGGTTCTTCACTACTCCGACAATCAGAGGCGCCCGCGCATCAGCAGGATGGGCCTTGCTGTTTATCGCCCTTCTTTATACAACAGCGCCTGCTGTTGCATCCTTTGCAAGGCTTAACCTGATGCAGACATTGAATAACAAACAGTATTCTGAAGCACCCTCATGGTTTAAGAACTGGGAAAAGACCAGCCTGGTTGCATGGAAGGATAAAAACGGAGATGGTATCATGCAGCTCGCCAAAGGCAATGCCTTTGATGGAAAAATTGCTTTCCAGAAAGATGAAGCAGGCAAATTCGTAAAAGGCGAGCATGGTGAAAACATAGTTACAACAAAACAAACACCTATAGAGAAGAGCAAGAATGAGCTTTACATTGATAATGACATTATTGTTCTCGCAAACCCGGAAATTGCCAAGCTGCCTAACTGGGTTGTTGCCCTTGTTGCAGCAGGCGGATTGGCAGCAGCGCTTTCTACTGCTGCCGGGCTTCTTCTTGTTATAGCATCAGCGATCTCGCATGACCTGATGAAATCCATTGTCAAGCCGGATATGTCTGAGAAAGGAGAATTGATCTGGGCCCGCTCTGCTGCCGGAGTTGCAGTTGTTATCGCCGGTTATTTCGGCATCAATCCTCCTGGTTTTGTGGCCCAGGTGGTGGCTTTTGCCTTTGGGCTTGCAGCTTCCTCCTTTTTCCCTGTTATCATCATGGGAATTTTCTGGAGGAAAGCCACAAAAGAAGCTGCTATTGCGGGAATGTTTTCGGGTATGGCATTCACCGCAGCCTATATCATCTACTTCAAGTTTATGAATCCGCCGGCCTTTAATGTGGCAGCAAACTGGCTCTGGGGAATCTCACCTGAAGGCATAGGAACCATCGGAATGGTAATTAACTTTGCTGTTATGATGATCGTTTCGAAGATGACCAAGGAACCACCCATTGAAGTCCAGAACATGGTTGCGAGCCTGCGTTATCCGAGAGAGATCAAATAACCATTTTATTGCAGAACATAGGCGCCCTGAACCAGGGCGTCTATGTTCTGTTTTTTTCGGTATATAGTTTATATTCTCTACAATTATTTAGAGTTTCATGATCAGGTGTGATTTAAAAGTGTCTGATCGGATTTGATCGGATTTCTGCCCAGGGACAATTGACATCAATTGACTGAGCAATTATGATACACATGCGTTGCAGTTCTTATGAAATAAATTTGAAAGCTAATGGTTATTTTTGCCGAGGCCGTAATGCTTTCAATACCATTAGGAGGCTGATATGGCAAATGAAAAGAACATCGAAGTATTAATGGCTGAAAACAGGACTTTTCCTCCATCAAAAAATTTCAGTGAAAAAGCACATATAAAAAGCATAGAGGAGTATGAAAAGATATACAAAAAATCTGTTGAAGACCCTGAAGGATTCTGGGCAGAGATGGCAGAAGCGAACCTGACATGGTTCAAGAAATGGGACAAGGTGCTTGAATATGATTTTGAAAAACCTGAGATCAAATGGTTCCAGGGAGGCAAACTTAATGTCTCTTATAACTGTCTTGACAGGTTTATCAACAACGCCACAAGAAACAAAGCTGCAATCATATGGGAAGCAGATGACGGTTCCTACAAAACATACACTTATCAGCAGCTTTATTATGAGGTGAACAGGTTCGCTAATGTCCTGAAGAAGCAGGGCATCAAAAAGGGCGACAGAGTAACTATCTATCTTCCGATGATACCTGAACTCGCTATAGCCATGCTCGCATGCTCAAGAATCGGCGCAATACACAGCATAGTCTTTGGCGGTTTCAGCGCACAGGCGCTTCGCGACAGGATACAGGATTGCAAGTCCAAGCTTGTGGTTACTGCAGACAAGGGAGTCAGAGGAGGAAGGTTTGTAGCTTTAAAGACCAACAATGATGCTGCTATACAGGAATGTCCGACTGTAGAAAAAGTGATAGTAGTAAAACGCGGTGATGGTGCAGTTGACATGGAGCCGAAAAGAGATCTCTGGTGGCATGATGAAATGAAGGCTGCTGACATTGCAAACTACTGCGAACCTGAGCAGATGGATGCTGAAGACCCTCTTTTTATTCTTTACACTTCAGGCTCCACAGGCAAACCAAAGGGAGTTCTCCATACAACAGGGGGATATCTTCTATACACCAATCTGACCTTCAGATGGATATTCGACTATCATGATGAGGACATACACTTCTGCACCGCAGACATCGGCTGGGTCACAGGCCACAGTTACATTGTATACGGCCCACTCAGCAATGGTGCTACAAGCCTTATGTTCGAGGGGATCCCGACTTATCCTGATGCCGGAAGATTCTGGTCCATTGTTGACAAGCACAAGGTGAATATTTTTTATACAGCTCCTACAGCAATAAGGGCTTTGATGAAAGAAGGCGAGACTTTTGTGAACAAGCACGATCTTTCATCACTCCGAGTACTCGGCACAGTAGGAGAACCGATAAACCCTGAGGCCTGGATGTGGTATTACGTTCATGTCGGAAAAGAAAAACTCCCTATTGTTGATACATGGTGGCAGACCGAGACAGGAGGCATCCTTATCACCCCTCTGCCGGGTGCCATGACATTAAAGCCCGGCTCTGCAAACAGGCCTTTCCCTGGCGTTGTACCAAAGGTACTAAAAGAGAACGGTGAGCCTGCAGGCGTAAACGAAGGCGGATATCTCGTGATCGAAAAACCATGGCCCGGTATGCTAAGAGGCACTTACGGAGATCCTGAGAACAAACGCATAAAAGAGGTTTATTTTTCGAGGTTCATTGGAAAATATTTAACAGGCGATGGTGCAAGAGTTGATGCGGACGGAGACTACTGGCTGATGGGAAGGATCGATGATGTTATCAATATTTCAGGCCACAGGCTCGGCACTGCCGAAGTCGAATCCGCCCTTGTCAGCCATGAGGCTGTTGCAGAAGCCGCAGTTGTAGGTTTTCCGCATGAGATAAAGGGAGAGGGCATTTATGTCTATGTGACTCTCAAGGATGGCCAGAAGCCTTCAGATGAACTGAAGAAGATCCTGATCGGCCATGTCAGAACTGCGATCGGCCCGATAGCAACACCTGACAAGCTCCAGTTTGCACCAGGCTTGCCGAAGACCAGAAGCGGCAAGATCATGAGAAGAATTCTCAGAAAGATCGCATGGGGACAGGTTGAAGAGCTTGGCGACACATCAACACTCGCAGACCCTGCAGTGGTTGATAACCTCGTTAAAGAGAGATTGTAAGTGCAGTTTTAAACTTATCTTAAGGGCGGCCTTATACGGTCGCCCTTTTTTCTTTCATATTCCCATAAGAGTAGAAATCATTCCTCTGTTATCTTTATCTCAATTTGAAA
>MHDW01000032.1:8030-10364 GCA_001803645.1 Nitrospirae bacterium GWC2_42_7
ACCAAACAAGCCTCATGATTGTCTGAATCATATGCAATATTGCCGCGAAAATAATCAAAATTCATTTCGCCAAATAGATTGCTGCGGTCTTCTGTAAAGTACCGTTTGTTAAGCTCTTCACTGATTATACTTCTGATCTTAAGCAGCGCATTTACCGGGCTCTTGCTGTCATATGCAGTGAATTGACGTGCGTAATCGTTCTTTGTATCTTCCCTCGCACGCAAAGAAAAAATATGACCTGCGTCAAACAAGTTATATGTAAACCTGACCTCTTTCCCCCTATAATCCTGAAATATGTCAAACTTTGGAAAATCATTCATCACTGCCCTCCTTGAAGCACTTTCTAATTACCTGGCGATTGATAAATTTATCATATTCTTCTTTTATTTTTCTCTATATTATCATCAGCATAAAAAATTATCACTTCACCATTTGTCATTTCAGTTTGTTGCAAAAACAACCTTGCAAACATTCTTGAAAGTGGTTAATATGAATATGAAAAAATTCATTTGAAAATCTTTGAGGTGAAGAGTATTAATGCCGCGTATTTTTGACAACATAGAACAGCAGCTTCTTACAGCTCTCCGAGAGACAATCAATGTTTCCGATCACGCCGATTTCTGTGTAGGCTATTTTAACCTGCGTGGCTGGAAGCAACTTGATTCCTATGTTGAAAAATGGTCTGGCGGCAAAGATAATTACTGCCGACTTCTTGTTAAGAAATAGAAATGAAAAAAATTAAAACCATACCTCAATTTGACAGACCTCGTGAGAAGATGGAACAAAAGGGTGCAAAGGCTCTTTCTAATCTTGAGCTACTGGCTGTGCTGCTTGGCAGTGGCATAAAGGGCAAGGATGTTTTTGAAGTGGCAAAGGATATTTTAAGGTTGGCTCAAGATGATTTTGATAATATCAGTTTAGAGAAATTGAAAGATGTTGAAGGGATTGGGCTGGCTAAGGCATGTCAGATTATGGCAGCCATTGAGTTTTCAAAGAGGTTTCTGATAAAAGACGGAATAAAGATAAGGAATGTTGATGATGTAGTGCGATTAACTGAAGAACTGAAAGATAAAAGGCAGGAGTATTTTTTGAGTCTTACCTTAGATGGCGCATCCAATCTGATCCAGAAAAGAACTGTTTTTATAGGTACATTAAATCATAGCATTGTCCATCCGAGAGAGGTCTTTGCTGATGCAATAAGTGATAGAGCGGCAGGGATTATGTTTGTTCATAATCATCCTTCTGGAAATGTTGAACCGAGCAAAGAAGATTTTGCTATAACCCAAAGGTTAATGGAAGTTGGTAGAATAGTTGGGATTGAGGTTATTGATCACATAATTATCGGTAAAAATGGATATTTCAGCTTTCAGGCAGAGGGGATGTTAAACAAAGAGGTCGAAATATGAGCAGATTAAATGAATACGACATTCAATTCCTCATAGACAAGCTCCAAAAAGGCGAGCCTATACCGGATGACTATAAATACAAGCTTTTTCCAACAAAACAAAAGGAATATGAACTTGTATATGCCGGCAAGATGCGGAAGGAAGATATTCTTGCCAATGAAGACGGAGTTTTCCCTGTGCCTTTGCAGGTCGAAAAAATCTTTAACGGTGATGAGTATCCTGCGGGCTGTAAAGACTGGCGCAATATGATTGTTTTTGGCGACAACCTGCAATTTCTCAAAACCATTTACGAAAACAAAGACCCACTGATTAAAAACAAAGTCAAAGGAAAAATTAAACTTGTTTGCATTGACCCACCTTTTGCAACAGAATCAGATTTCAAAAGCAAAGGAGGAGATAAAGCATACACAGATAAAATTAAAGGTGCTGACTTTATAGAATTTTTAAGAAGAAGATTAGTTGTGGCAAGAGAGATACTTTCTGATGACGGAAATATTATTGTTCATCTTGACAACAAAAAAATTCATTACGCTAAAATTGTTTTAGACGAAGTTTTTGGAGAAGTAAATTACATTAATGAAATTGTTTGGAATAAAGGAAGAGAAGGAGGAAGTTCTCGTTCTCATTCACCAAGTTCATCGATGCCTACCGAATATCAAAACATACTTATCTATTCTAAGAATAGAAAGGATAGATTTTGGAATCCAATATTAGGACCTTATAAAGAATCAACTATTAAGAACATTCAAAAAGATAAAGAAGGCTGGTATTACACAAGAGGAAGAATGGGAAGAAATCCAGCCGAGTGGGAAATTGAAGCAGGTGTAGGACTGAAATCTTATGTTTTTAAAGATACAACTAAAAGCAAGGAAGACGTAATAAAACAAATAACAAGCGCAGGAGCTGAATTTGTTTCTGTTGGCGATGT
>MHDW01000033.1:0-750 GCA_001803645.1 Nitrospirae bacterium GWC2_42_7
TGGCCTCGATGATATCATTAAGAGTTATCAGGCCTTTTTTAAGCAACCGATGTCCAAATAATTCATTTCTTTCTGACATGTCTCAATACCTCATTTTTCTGTGCGTATTTTCATTTATCCAAAACCTCCCTCACCTTTCTTTAAAAAAGAATTCAGGAGTCAGAATCCAGAATTCAGAATAACCGAAGCGTATGCTTCAAGCAATTTGCTGACTTCCTCTAATCGCATAGTTAATTCTGCCATGTCTCCATCCCGGTTCTCTTTTCATACTCCCTTTCTTTTTTTATTCTGAATTCTAACTCCTGAATTCTGACTCCTGTTTTCACTCCTCTATCCAGAATCTCCCTCACCTTTCTCACAAGGTCTCTCGGCACAACAGGTTTAAGGATGAAGTCAAAACCGGCTTCTGTCAGTTCCCTGGTTTTGATAATGTCCATTGTATATCCGCTTAAAAAAAGTATTTTGGTCCCGGGACTCAATTTTTTAATCTCCTCACATGCCTCCTTACCGCTTTTCTTCGGCATTATCATGTCAAGAATGACAAGGTCAATCCTGCCCCTGTTCTCTGTATATTTAGTTATCGCGTCTTCCCCATCCTCTGCGGTTATGACATTGTAGCCATAGGACTCAAGGACTATCCTTGTCAATTTTCTCAGAGAAGCGTCGTCTTCAGCCACAAGTATCGTCTCTGTTCCACCCTTGACAGGGACTGTGGGCTCTATCTCCTTGACCGAGAATGCCGATTCTTCT
>MHDW01000033.1:780-6790 GCA_001803645.1 Nitrospirae bacterium GWC2_42_7
CCTTGCCCGGATTCGCTATAAACATTAATGTATCCGCCATGTTGTTTTATTATTCCGTAGGAGACTGCAAGACCGAGTCCTGTCCCTTCTCCAATCCCCTTTGTTGTAAAAAAAGGCTCGAATATCTTCTTCTGAGTTTCTGCATCCATTCCGTACCCTGTATCCGCGACCGTGATAAGCGCATACATTCCGGGCTTTCCATATCCATGCGCTGCAACATATTCATCATCTAATTCCTGCAGCCCTGTGCCGATCGTCAGACATCCGCCTTCAGGCATTGCATCCATGGCATTTGTGGTAAGATTCATCAGCACCTGTTCTATCTGCCCGGCATCTGCCATCACTACCAAGGTCCTGTCTGTGAGGTCCAGCTTAAAATCAATACTCTCTCTGATGATCCGGACAAGCATTTTCTGGATGCTGAGGATTGTCTCATTGACATTAACAGGCTTCACTTCAACAATCTGTTTTCTACTGAAGACAAGCAGTCTTTTGGTAAGAATCACAGCCTTATCGGCAGCAGTGAGCACCTCGTTCATCTGCTCCTTTGAAAGTTGATCATCTCCTATTCTGTCCATCACCATAGTGCCGTAACCTATGATCACATTGAGGATATTATTGAAATCATGTGCAATCCCCCCTGCCAGCGTGCCGACTGCCTCCATCTTCTGTGCGTGTCGGAGCTGGGCTTCAAGCTTTTTCCTCACCTCTTCGGCCTGCTTGCGCTCCCTTCTCAATGCCGCATCCTGCAAAGCCCTGCGTATGGCCGGTGCAAGTCGCGACAACTTATCTTTCAGAACATAATCCGTGGCCCCATTCTTAAGCGCTTCAATCGCCACGTCTTCCCCGATAGAGCCTGAGACAAAAACAAAGGGGATGTCCGAACATTTCTCTTTTGAGATTGCCAGGGCTGACATGCCATCAAAGCCAGGAAGTTTATAATCAACAAGAAGCAGGTCATAGCCGCCTTGCTCAACCGCTGAAACAAAATCCGCTTCTGTTTCAACACGCACCAACTCGCACGCTATCCCTTCCTCTTCAAGTTTTGCCTGAATGAGTTCGGTATCCTTCGGGTCGTCCTCAAGGTTCAGTATCCTCAGCGTGCGTTCCATCTCACAGCTCCTTCTTTATGCTGCCCGGCGGCGGCTCATTGATTACAGCCCAGAAAATTCCCAGGACTTTTACTGCATCAACGAACTTATGGAAATCAATCGGCTTTACAACATATGCATTCACGCCGAGCCTGTAGCTTTCCACCCGGTCAGACTCCTCCTGCGATGAGGTAAGCACCACTACAGGTATAAGTCTTAAGTTATCATCTGACCTGACCCGCCTGAGAATCTCAAGACCGTTGACTTTCGGCAGTTTCAGGTCAAGCAAAATAACTGCGGGATTGCCTGCAACACGCTCTGTGTACTGTCCCTGACAATAAAGATAGTCCAGTGCCTCCTCACCGTCCTTGACTACCGCAACATCATTGGCAAGATTATGTTCAGCCAATGCCTCGATGGTCAGCTCCACATCATTGGGACTGTCCTCGACAAGTAAAATGCGCTTCAATTCAATCATATCGCCTCCTTTTGTTTCGGTAGCGAAAAGTAAAAAGTCGCTCCAACATTCAAAACCCCTTCCGCCCAGGTCCTTCCGATATGGCGCTGGATAATACGCCTTACATTTGCCAAACCAACGCCGGTACCCTCGAACTCTTCTGTTCTATGGAGCCGCTGGAACAAATTAAACAGCTTGTCAGTATATTTCATATCAAAGCCGACGCCATTGTCCCTGACATAGAAGATATGCTCATCTTTATCGGTTTCATTACATCCGATCTCTATTATTGCTTTAGGCCTCGTGCGGGTAAATTTAATGGCATTAGAGATAAGGTTTACCACAACCAGCTTGAGCATGGCTGAATCTCCGTCCACATCGGGAAGAGGCTTGATCTCCCAGTCAATGTCTCTCCCCCTGGTTTCCGTTTGCAAGGTATTCATCGCATCCTGTACCAGTTTATCAATACTGACCCTCGCATTCAGCATCTCTACGCGTCCCATTCTTGAAAAAGAAAGGAGGTCATCTATCAGCAGGCTCATCTGTGTTGCCGAATCCGATATGACGGTGAGATAATGCCTGGTTTTTTCGTCAAAAGATGCAGGCGCTCTCTTGTTCAGAAGTTCCACAAAACCGATAAGATGCCTGAGCGGTGCACGCAGGTCGTGAGAGACTGTATAGGAAAACGCATCCAACTCTTTGTTTGAGGTTTCAAGCTGCGCAGTGCGTGCCATGACACGCTGTTCAAGTTCTTCGTTGAGTTTCCTTAATTCCTTTTCCACTCTCTTGCGCTCGGTAATGTCGATTGATAGGATAAAAACCCCTTCAGGTACAGGCTGAATACTGAGATCGAACCAACTCTTTGTTCCGTCCGGAAAAACAAATTCATTCTCCAGGTGATGAGGGACACTCACTTCCATACAATTATTAATAATACTGAATACTTCTGTGTTCTCGATTCCCGGCCACATATCCATATATTTATTGCCCAGCAGTTGTTCTTTAGGACGGCGGTTATGAATGTCCGCAGCATTGTTAAGATAGGTATATCTCCAGTCCGTCCCGATAATCTGACATCCTTCCATCATGTTATCCAGCGTAGAACGAAAGCGTTCTTCGCTTACCCGCAGATTCTCCGAGGCCTCATATTTCACCCTGTAAAATTGTGTGCGCTGCCGCCGCCAAACTATTCCAACGCTTGCGCCCCCGCCTATGAGCGATGCAGCGACAAGAGCTATCGTCATCCACAGTTTCTCCCTCATAGGTCCGTATACTTCAGAGATGTCCATTCGGGAGACAAGGAACCAGGGAGTACCGGGGACAGCACGCAGATCGGCGATTACCGGAACGCCCCGGTAATCTCTGCCCTCCATGATCCCCTTCCGGCCCAGTACCGCCTGTGGGGCTGGGAATTCTTTTTGGTCCAGCGATCTGCGCAGGTTGAGGGCCGTGTTTTTCTGATACCTAAGTTCATTCAGAAAAAGGGCTTCATTTCCTTCCCGCCGGACGAGCAGGGTTTCGGACGTCTCACTCGGCGTCGGCCAGCGAATAAGAAATGGATAGAGATACTGTTCGGGATCGATGCGCAAGACAAGGGTCCCTATTGCGCGGCCGTTGTCTTGTTCATCAAGGATAGGGACAAGGACCGCCAGATATATCTGCCCGTCATATTCATTCCGGTAGAAATCCTCAAAGGCCATCTGTTTCGTTCGCAGGGCTTCGGCAGAGCGCAGGATCAGATGGTTTGAGATAGGCCGTCGTGTTTCAGATGCCGACATCCGTTCCTTGCCACGAGCATCGAGCAGAAAGACATGGTCATATTTATAACCTTCCTGAGCATGTTGAAGCCATCTTCGGAGCCTTTGTTTATTTTCATCGTCCTCCGGTCTTTGAAAATAGTTTTTAACTCTTATTGAAAAATTATCATTTTGATAAAATAGCAAGGCGTCACCCATCCGTTCTTTTCGCCAATGCACAATTCCGTCCACTTTCAAATCTGCGACGGCGGAAAGCTGGTGTTCTACCTCTGTCCTGTGGCGTATTTCGTAGTTCCGGTAATACAAAAACCCGGAGGTCACAATGCCGGCGGCAAGGACAACGAAAACCAGGAGGAGCGTGTATGAGGCGCGTGTCGTGGATTCGAGATTCGGGAGGGACGGCCAGGCAAACGGCGTTGCCAGTGCAAGAAGTGCAGTCCCAAGGGCCATGAACGCCATACTGGTCAGCGCAGCCGGAGGGATGAAGGCGCTGCCATAAAGCAATGGTGTTCCATAGAGGTACGCCAGAACGAGCGTAGCGCCAGCCGCGATTATGCAGCAAGCAAGCCACCAGGCGAGGTTGTATGTCCAACGCCGGTCGCGCGACGCTGGCAGAGACAAAAAATATGACAAAGACGACAGTAAAAAGCAGATCGCCGTTACCGGCGACATATGCCCCAATTGCATTTCACCCGGTTTATTAACAACGTTGAAGCCAAAATGTTCAAACTCCATCTGTATGCCTAACAGGGACAGCACAATGAGCAGCGCCGCAAGCAGCGCTCCTGAGACATTGATGAAGACGCCAAACCAATACGATAAGCGGCTCTTCGGGAGATAGGTGCGGATAAAAATCGTGCAGGCATACAGCACAAACAAAACCGCAGTGCTCGGGGCCACAGGTATCTTGCCCGGGCCAAGGCTCGCCAGAACAGGCAGCTCAAACACCCATCCGAGAAGAGCTACAAGGCCCACACCGGCAATAAACGCAGTGCAGATACTGATCAGAAGCCGAAAACGGACCAGAGCCCAACCGTTTGGCAGTCTCCTGGAAGCGACACTCTCTTTCGTCTCCGGCATTTCAGAAACAGCCACAATATACCCGCTGAGTTCTGTCTAAATAATCATTCATGATCGTTTCTCATTTATATGTAATTTCCCATACCTTAATTCTAAAATCAGGCGCATTACGAAAATACCCTTCAAAAGAAACGACAACTCTTTATTGCCTGGATGTAACCTGATGTTTCCATCTGTTTTTTTGATAGGCAAAGGCGTTTTGTTTGTGACTGGCTGACTCACAAAAAACGAAGGATACTATTCTAATGTAAAAACTTACTGACTGACTGAGCAAATTTTGTCCCACTCTGATCCCACCCCTTTGTCCTAGTTTGCACCCTATCCCATATGTCAACAGGCTATCAGGAATTCAAGTCAATGTCAATTTTGCATATATAAAGGACAATATAGCCTAAATTTAGTCCATATTGTTCATGTCTTCAATTCAAACTTTTTCACCTTATTGCAGGCGGAGTCTCTTTGCCTTTACTGCTGCGCTCTGCTGAACTATCACCGGTCTTGTAGTACAATAAAACAATGAATTATTTCCTCACAAAGGAAGCTGTTCTCAAATGGCTCGAAAACCCGTCTGTTTACCATGTAAAAAAAGACGAGCTTTACGAACTCGACGATGAGTCCTTTGAATTCCTCAAAAAATGCGCATCTGTAAACGGTTGCAGCAAAGATGAAACTGAATTTATTGATTATTGCCTTGAGGAAGCAATACTGACATGTGAAAAGACAACACGGAAACGCCCTCCCCTCATTAAAGCCTCTTTTCCATCTTTAAGGTATCTTGAACTTCAGATCACGGATAAATGCAATCTAAGATGCAGGCATTGTTATATTGGAGACAACATCACACTCCCTTCTGGTAAATTAACGCCCCCGGCCCTGCCTGCCGGTAGGCAAGGTTTGCCACCCCCTCTTAAGATAAGAGGGGGAAGGGGGAGTTATGAGACCAATGGGCATGAACTTTCAACAGATCAGATAAAATCTGTCCTGCAGGAATTCGAAAAAATGCAGGGACTGAGGGTGCTTATCTCAGGAGGTGAGCCATTACTGCATAGCAGATTCAACGAAATCAACAAAATGCTTCCTGATCTTTTCATTAGAAAAATACTGTTCACAAACGGCCTTCTGCTGAGTGATGGAATTTTAAAATGTCTTAATGCTGATGAGATACAGATCAGCATTGACGGGCTTGAGGAGGCCCATGATTCTCTGCGTGGCAAAGGGACATTCAGGTCTGCTATGGATGCGATAAGAAGGTCAATTGACGCAGGCTTTGAAGTCTCTGTTTCAACTATGATACATGCGAAAAACCTGAATGACTTTGCAGAGATGGACAAACTGTTCAATAACATCGGCATAAAGGACTGGTCAGTTGATATTCCCTGCGTTACAGGCAGGTTAAGAGAAAACTCTGATCTTTATATTTCTCCGGAACTAGGCGGAAAATATCTGAAATATGGGCATGAAGGTGGATTGCACTCAGGAACACCAGGCTATGGCTGCGGATTGCATCTGATGTCTGTAATGGCAGACGGAAGGCTCGCAAAATGCACTTTTTATGCTGATAGATCTGTCGGCAGAATAGAAGAAGGACTTAAAAAATGCTGGGATAGAATAATACCTGTTAAACT
>MHDW01000033.1:6826-14801 GCA_001803645.1 Nitrospirae bacterium GWC2_42_7
CCATCAGGAAAAGACCTTTACAGATGCTCCCTTTATATAGGATAATTATTGCATGGGCAGATCGGTTAACATTCCGGGGCAAAAAAGTGTAAATATCACTGGCATTCAACTTCATTTTTCTGTTGTGGTTTTCCTGATTGCCCTTGTTCTTCTGCCATCATGTAAAAAGCCTGAAGAAAAAAAAGCTGCTGTTGATTTTTCAGACCGTATTCAAATACCACAGGACAATCAATTGAAAAATTCCCAGCCGATCAGAATTGCTATTGCTGCAATGATCTCACCCAAAGAAACTGCGCAATATTATGAGCAGATGATGAAATATGTCAGCCGTAAACTCGAAAGGCCTGTAAACATAACACAGAAAAAGACATACGATGAGGTTAATGACATGCTCGAGCGCAAAGAACTCGACATTGCCTTTGTATGTTCTGGCCCGTATGTGATAGGAAAAAAGAAATTCAGCATGGAGCTATTAGTAGCTCCAATGCTTTACGGCAAGCCTTTTTATCAGGCTTATTTCATTGTTCATAAAGACAGTCCTGTCAATGATATAAAAGAATTAAAAGGCAAACGTTTTGCATTTACGGATCCTGCCTCGAATACAGGAAAGCTTGTTCCAACATATATCCTCTCAAAAATGGGAACAGACCCTGAACACTATTTCAAAGAAATAATTTTCACCTATGGCCATGACAATTCCATAAAAGCAGTTTCAAAAGGACTCGTTGACGGCGCTTCTGTTGACGGTCTTATATGGGATTATTATCAAGACAAAAATCCTGATTTTATCTCGAACACAAAGATCATCTTTAAATCTCCCCTTTACGGCATACCGCCGGTTGTTGTTCATCCCCAGTTACCCGAGGCAGAGAAAAAAGAGATAAAAAAAATATTTCTTACATTACATGAAGACCCTGAAGGCAAAAAAATCCTTTCAGAGCTACTCATAGAAAAATTTATTGTTCCGGATGATGCTTCTTATAATTCCATCAGGGAAATGCAAAGCTGGATTGACAGGCAGAATTGAAGAACTTATCTTTTAAAAACAAATTATTTGTATCTTATACAGCACTTATCCTGTTCTTCTCAGTGCTTTCGATAGTATTTGTGAACTTATATATCACAAAAATCTTAAAGGAACATTTTGTTCAAATGGGACGTTCTCTCTCATCAACAGTTGCCTCAAATATAACAAACGACCTTTTAATAAATGACCTGCTCTCTATTGACGCCTTCTTTGAAGATGTTAAGAGAAACAACCACGACGTGGCATATATTTTTCTTGAAAAGGACGGGAAGGTTGTAATTCATACTTTTCAGGAAGGTTTTCCAAAAAAGCTCTTAAACCTGGGACATACTGAAAACAAAACAGACTATGTCTTTATTAATTCTGACGGTAAAACCTATTATGATTTTTCAGCTCCGGTTCTGGAAGGCCGTGCAGGCACGCTGAGACTCGGCATGTCCGGCAGCATGATCAGCTCAATGGTAAATAATACAGTGAAAACCCTGCTTACTGTAGCTTTTGTGTCAATGCTCGCTTCTATTATATTTGCAATCTTTATATCCAGAAAATTAACTAAGCCGCTTATACTCCTTACAGAGTCATCCATGAAGATCAGCGAAGGAGATTATTCAAAGAATGTTACAATTTCCGGAAAGGATGAAGTAGCAAAACTTTCGCATGCATTTAACAAAATGGCTGAAACTGTAAGCATCAGGGAAAAAGCACTAAAGGAAACTAATGAGGAACTCGAAGAATACGGGATTAAGCTGCACGAATATGTTGAAAAGCTTAATAAAACAAGAGATGAACTTATAAAATCAAAACAGGATTCAGCTATGGTTGCAACATCCCGCGCATTGCTCCATCATTTAAGACAGCCCTTGACATATCTGCTTATGGCTATCGAGTTATTCGCTGACGACATACATAAGGGCACAGACAAAAATGAGATCCTGATGAAAGCAAAGGTTATAGAAAAGGCCGGTGAAAATGTCTCGGAAATACTGAATAAATTCGAGAAACTGAAGGAATTTAAGACAGTTCAATACTCCGACGAAACAAGAATAACAGATATTGAAGAACAACCAGAGAGCTTAACTGACAAACTTCTTTAATTTTCTTGAAATTAATTTCTTTATTGATAGAATGGAATAAAGGCATACAATAAAATTCATTTAAATGATAAGGGAGGTGTAAACAATGAAGATAAAAAAAGTCTCCAGAAAAACAGCAACTACCTGCAAGTGCAAAAGTTCCTGTTAGAAGTAAATATATAGTTCACTCGTAAAAAGGTTGAACATCATTAAAAACTGGATTCACCGACTTGATCGTGGAATCCAGTTTTTTTAACTTAAAAATTGTTCCTCATTTACTCAAATCTCACAAAGTCCTCGATTTTTCTTCTGAATGCCCTCGGCAGAAGTGTAATTCCCTGTCTTAAATAACCTACAGTTATGAGCATGGGTATTGTTTTGTCAGCAGGGATATTAAATTCCTTCTTAAGGCAATCCTCGTCAAAACCATCCATAGGGTGGGTCTCAAGGCCGAGCCCTTTTGCCGCAAGCATTATATTCATAGCAAATAAAGCAGTATTCTTAACAGCGAAGAGTTTTCTTTTCAGGCTATCCTCTGTGTCATAGAGATTCTTCACCATACCTGTGTATGTATCTCTCATCTCCGGCTTTATAAAGCCTAATGCCTGCCAGCTGTCAAGCACCTGTCCGAGATTCTCCTCAACACCTTTGGGATCAGCTATCATTATCAGGACAGCAGATGCCTCTTCAGCCTTTGGCTGGTCAAACGCACACTTTCTCAATATCTTCTTTCTTTCAGCCTCCATAACGACAACCACCCTCCACGGCTGGAGATTCATGGAAGATGGAGATAAATTCGCAAGTTCCAGCAGTTCCCTTATCTTTTCTTTTGAAATACTCTTCCCTGTTTCGAAAAAATTGATCGAACGCCTTTCTTTTATTGCCTGAATAATATCCATGTCTTTCTCCTTTTTGCAGGCAGACCTGCTGGTCCAGATCCTTTTATTGTTTTTTGTAGTCATTCAGGAGCTGGAAGAATCATAACCCCTCCTCACCTCCCCTTAACTTAAGGGGAGGAATATGCCCCCCTCTTAAGTTAAGAGGGGGCTGGGGGAGTTATGTTCCCCGGTCCACTGAGCCCTCACGGTTACATGAAATTTCCTGCCCACCTTTCTCTTATAAAAAGATTATCATATACTGGTATAATGTCAATGTATCGTTAATACGAACGTAAGCCTTCAGTGAAGCAGGGAACCCACCCCTGCACCCCTCCAAGGAGGGGAATTAGATGAAAGTCCCCTCTTGGGAGGGGATGAAGGGGTGGGTTGCTTTATGTGCTGTTAAGCCCCTATTCACTAAAGGGTTAATACAGATCATGTATCATTTTTTTGAAATGCATATTGAACAAATATCCGATACTTATTGTCTAATCAAATGACAGAAAATAATTCCATAAATGATGAGGACCAAGAGATCGTCCTTTTGTGCAAAAAAGGCGATCTGAATGCTTTTGAATCTCTTGTGATAAAGCATCAGAAAAAAATGTTTAATATTGCATACAGGATAGCCGGAAACTACGAGGATGCAGCTGAGATAGTGCAGGACGCTTTCTTATCAGCATACAAAAGTATAAAGAATTTTGAAGGAAAGGCAAGGTTCTCAACATGGCTTTATACTATTGTCGTAAATCTTTCAAAAAACCGTTTAAGGCAGACACAGACACAGTCCATGCACGAACCTGTTTCTTTTGATGATCCTGTTCCTGTAAAAGATGGATATGTTAATGCAGAACCTGTATCAGATAATCCCTCTGCGCTTGAAGAACTCGAAAAGAGAGAGGTTCAGCAGAAAGTCAACGATTGCATAGATACTCTGGATACTGAGTTCAGGGAAGTTCTGGTTCTCAGAGATATTCAGGGGTTTTCTTACATTGAGATAAGTGCTATGCTGAAAATAGCAGAGGGCACGGTAAAATCAAGGCTTTTCAGGGCGCGTGAAGCCATGAAAAACTGCTTAAAGAAAGTGCTTGGAGATCTATAAATGGAATGCAGGGAAGTTCAGGACAATCTTAATAATTATATAGAAGGCATGCTCCCTTCAGAGGCACTAAAGTCTTTTGAAGAGCATATTGCTACATGCACAATATGCAGTGAGTCACTTGCTGACCTTAGAAAATCAATTGAGCTTGTAAAAGGACTCGAAGAAATAGAACCACCCCAATGGCTGACTCAAAAAGTTATGGCTAAAGTAAGAGAAGAAGATGTTCAACAGAAAAAAGGGATATTTAAAAGACTATCCTCTCTATTTAAGCTAAACATGCCGCTTAAGGCTGTGGCTGCAGTCGCAATAGCAGTCACAACCATCTATATATTCAAAGAGATCCAGCCTGTAGTGCATCCTGTAAAGCCAGCGCTAGAGGAAACTGTAGAAGAAATGCCTCTAAAAGAACAAAAGAGATCCCGTGTTCCTAAAAAGGAAAAGATGGCACAGGAGCCGGCCTTTGGGGGAAAAGTTGAGAAAAAGGACAGCGCTCTGCCTTACGCCGACAGTCCAATGCCTGCGGCAGGATATGGATCAACCGATAAATTTTATGAAGCGCAAAAAGCCCCTTCACCAGCATATGAGCAAGAAAAAAGCAGTTCATTCGCAGGAGCGCCATCTCCGGCAAAAGATAATTTTAGAATGGAGGACAAAACCTCAGCTGCATCAAGGGGCATGGAAGAAAAAATAATTGATGACATGATTTTTACTGTTATTGTGAAGGATATAGAGTCTGCCAGAAAAGAAGTCTGGCAGGCTTTGTCACTGTCAGGAGGAAAAGTCACGAGGACAGAAACATACACAAACAAGTATCTCCTCTACACTGAAATAGATCCTGCAAAGCTTAAAGAGCTGAAGGATAAACTGAAGAATATTGGAGAAGTCAAACAGGTAGGCATTGATTCATCTAGGACCCAGGGGAATGTAGCCGTAAGAATTGAAATTACGGGGATGTGATAATGAGTCATTTAGTAAAGTATAGAACTCCCGTATGTCATCCCGGCTTGTCCGGGATCCTTCTTACAGAAAGATTCCCGACACGCGGGAATGACAAATTGTGTGGTTCTACTTATGAACTTATTAATAATATGCGGTCAAACCAATTCCCAAACTTTTCCGGAACTTTTCTGATCGCTCTTTTGTCTAAAGAACTAAGACCGGTCAAAAAAACAAAGGAGGCTTTAAAATGAAAACAAAATTTTCTCTCATCAGTCTGATAGCTATTCTTTCCATGTTTCTTGCGTTAAGCGCAATAGCAACCGAAAAAGAAAATGCTGAAAGATCCCCTTCTCTTTCAACCGGTTTGGAAGACCAGACAGGAGTGGCTCTCACCATTTATAACGTAAATCTCGGGCTTGTGAAAGACCAGAGACAACTGAAACTCGCAAAAGGCACAGGAGAACTGAGATTCATGGATGTTGCTTCTCAGATAATACCGACAAGCGTGTATATTAAATCTTTAATTTCCCCTTCAAGTCTTCAGATACTTGAACAAAATTATGAGTATGACCTCCTGAATCCTCAGCGGCTGCTCGACAAATACGTTGGCAAGGAAGTAAAACTCTACTATAAAAATCCCTATACAGAGAGGGAAGAGATCGTTTCAGCAACCTTGCTTTCGAACAATGGGGGGCCTATATTTAAGATCGGGGATGAGATAACCTTCGGCCACCCGGGAAGGATCATATTCCCCGGAGTTCCTGAAAATCTAATATCAAAACCAACTCTCGTATGGCATTTGAATAACACGCTGCAATCAAATCAGAAGATCGAAGCCTCTTATTTGACCAATGGAATAAACTGGCGTGCGGATTATGTTGTAACGCTTAACGACAAAGATGACAAGGCAGACCTTTCCGGATGGGTAACTATTGACAACAAAAGCGGAACAACTTACAACAACGCAAAACTCAAGCTCGTTGCAGGCGATGTTAACAGAGTAAAAGATGAGGCAGAATACGAAGGCAAGATGCTGCGCTATGCAAAGGCCTCTGCCATGCCTGAAATGGAACAGTTCAAGGAAGAATCGTTTTTTGAATATCACATATATACCCTTCAGAGACCCTCGACAATAAAAGACAACCAGACAAAACAGATAAGTCTTATAACTGCTGATTCCATACCTGTCAAAAAAGAACTGATCTTCCGCGGCACTAATTATTACTTTTACAGCCGTTATGCTGATGCAATAACAAACCAGAAAGTAGGTGTTTTTGTTGAGATAGCCAATAAAAAAGAGAACAATCTCGGCATACCACTTCCAAAAGGTACTGTCAGGGTCTATAAACATGACAGTGAGGGAAGTCTTCAATTCATCGGAGAGGATTCCATTGACCATACGCCAAAAGATGAAAAAGTTAAAGTAAAGCTCGGCGATGCCTTTGATGTGGTCGGCACAAGAAAACAGATGGACTGGAAGAAGATCGCATATGATACTTATGAAGCAAGCTTCGAGATATCTCTAAGAAATCACAAAAAAGAGGACGTCACTGTGAAGGTTATTGAGCCTATCCCAGGAGACTGGACAATGCTGAGTTCTTCTCACGAATACAAAAAGACAGACGCGTTCACAGCAGAATTTGAAATACCTGTGGAAAAAGACAAAGAAACAAAACTGACTTACAGGGTAAGGATGAGATATTAATAAATACTTACTAATGAGTTCATAAATACCCCCCCTCTCCCCTACCCTCTCCCTCCAGGGGAGAGGGATATATTAATTCCCCTCCCTTGAGGGGAGGGGATGAAGGGGAGGGTGATGTATGTGGCTGTCCTGAATTATCACAGACAGTCTGCATTTCACTTATCTTGCTTTGCAAAATATTGCAAAACACCTTCCATATATGGAAAATGTATAGTACCGTGAAGAAAATAATTCTTGTTTCTATTCTCTGTTTGTTCTGGATCTCAGGCTCGTCAGCAGAAAAAAGCCCTGAGGTCCTTTTAAGACACAGCCAGCAGGAGAATATTATCAGGATAGTGCTGGAATCTGAAGATGATATGATCAAAAACTCCCGCACCATAACCTCTTTATCATCGCTAAAAATTGAATTCCCGTTCGAATTTGAAATTGCAAAACAGAAGGAATTTATTTTCGAAACAACAAAAAACGACCGCTGGGTTTCAATAGATCTGAAAGAGATCGCTGACGTCAGAACATATAAGCTCACATCTCCTCCCAGAATTGTATTTGAACTCAAAACAGCCCAAAAAACACAGCCCCTGATAAAACCGCCCTTAAAAGAACCCGATCAGGAACCTGCTCAACCACCGGAAAAATCACATTCTGTCAGAACAATAGTTATAGATGCAGGGCACGGAGGTTATGAATTCGGCATAAAATCAAAAGATATCAAAGAAAAAGATATAAATCTGTTTCTGGCAAAAGACCTTGCCCATGCGCTGTCAAAAAAGGGCTTTAAAATACTGCTGACCCGCAAGGCTGACCAGTCAATGACCATTAATGATAGGACAGATTTTTCAAACAGAAATAAGCCGGATATATTCCTTAGTATACATTCATCACTTTCGGATAAGTTCGTAATCTACGTATCCACAAGCGGAGATATGATCACTGACCCGGATATTAAGCAATACAGTCTATCTGAAGGGCAGAATAGACATGCTGAAAACTCAAAGAACCTTTCGAATGCACTATCAGAATCTCTAAAAAATGAATTTAAGGCACCTATCATATTAAGAGAAATGCCTCTTCCTGTATTAAGTTCTATAGATGCGCCGGCTGTTCATATTGAATACCCTTCGCTGATATCCATTGAATATGATCAGAAGATGCGAGAGAGATTTGTTAATTCAATAATCAAGGGATTAGCTATTTATGAACAATAAATTCATCTGGAGCTTTCTTGTAATCCTGTTCTTTCTAGCCGGAGCA
>MHDW01000034.1 GCA_001803645.1 Nitrospirae bacterium GWC2_42_7
ATAGCAAGGCTTTTGAATGAAAATTTTATATGTATAAAACTGGACAGGGATGAAATGCCTTCAATAGACAGGAGATATCAGCAGGCTGTTACTGCAATGGGATCAGGGGGAGGATGGCCTCTTAGCGTATTTTTGACAGATGAAAAGAAACCGTTCTTTGGAGGTACATATTTCCCGCCAGAGGATATGTATGGCCGGCCTGGGTTTAAGAACGTACTTGGAAAAATAGCGTCTTTATACAAAACAAAGAAGGAAGATATATCCGTATATACTGATAAACTCATGGATCTTATAAAACCCGTGTCATTGCCTGAAGGAGATCTAAGCAGAACTATTTCTGATAAAGCAATAAAGGTCATTCTCGCTGAATATGATCCGCTAAACGGAGGGTTCGGAACTGCGCCAAAGTTCCCTATGCCAGGAGCGCTTGAATTCATGATCAACAGGTATTTTTTCAGTAAGGATGAATCTATTGCAGAGGCTGTCAGCAGGACTCTTAAGTCAATGGCAAAGGGTGGATTTTATGATCAGCTCGGAGGCGGGTTTCACAGGTATTCAACAGATGAAGCCTGGATCATACCTCATTTTGAAAAAATGGCTGAGGATAATGCATGGCTTTTACGGAATTATATTGATGCATATGCTGTTTTCGGAGACGATAAATTCAAAAAGACTGCAGAAGGAATCATCAGTTTTATCGAAAAGGTCCTGTCTGATCCTGATGGCGGATTTTATGCGAGCCAGGATGCTGATGTTACACCTGAGGACGAAGGCGGATATTTCTTATGGACTGATGAAGATCTAAGGGAAACACTTGATGACGATGAATATAAAATGATGTTGCTTTACCTCTTTGATGAAAGGGGTTCGATGCCGCATGATGGATCAAAGAAAGTTGTTTTTGAAGCTGCAGACGAAAATGAGATTGCAAATCTAACGGGTTTTGATCTTGAGAAAGTCAGGCAGATAATTAACAGTGCAAAAGAGAAAATGCTTAAAGAGAGGAATAAAAGAGAAACGCCGTTTACTGACACTACATTATACACATCCTTAAACGGGATGCTTATCACTTCCTATTTGAAAGCATATAGAACTCTGAAAAACAGAGAACTTAAGGACTTTGCGCTTAAAAGTCTTAAGAGGATAACAGCTTTAAGATATTCTGACAGCGGTCTTTTTCATTCAGAAGGAGTAAAGGCGGGATTGGACGACTTTATTTTTTTGACTGAAGCATTGCTTTCAGCATATGAAGTTACAGGTGAGAGGCCCTATCTTGATCAGGCTGATGAGCTTATGGAGATATGCATTAAAATACTCTGGGATGAAGAGGAGGGAGGTTTCTTTGATTCTGAAGATGCTCTTCTTGGTATAAGGCTTAAAGGTATTCAGGATATCCCGCATCCAACAGCAAACTCGGTTGGTATCAGGCTTTTGCTTAAACTGTGTAATATGACAGGTAAGGAGTCATATTGCAGGTATGCAGAGACAGCATTAAAAACCTTTTCGAAGACAGCGGAGGTAATCGGTCTTCATGCAGGTTATTATTACTCTGCCCTTGATGAATATTTCTATATGCTTAAGCTTACTCTAAAGACAGACCCTGACAGCGGACTGGCTGAAACAGCGCGTTCCTGTTTTAGGCCATATACAAGCCTGGTCTATGATAAGAATGAAGGTTTTGTTCTGCCTTGTTCAGGCAATATATGCTCTGAGCCGATAAATACTCCTGAAGTTCTGGCCTCTTTTCTGGCAGAGAAGTCAGGAGTTTAAACGATTTTTACATTTATGGAAATTATAGATTATATTTAATGATGACGCTTAGAACCGCTTTACTGTTTTTTGTTATTTTGGCGCTCTTTATATTTATTGAAACTGCTGATGCTATTGCTTTTCAGGCGAAAATATCCCCGCAGGATATATATCAGGGAGATGCGTTTGTTATTAAGGTCTCAGGAACAAAATCTTCTGAGGCCCCGGTTGCAATTATGGATGGAAAACAGTTTGTCTTCAGTAAATGCGGAGAGGACTGTTTTATCGCGATTGGCGCTGTTGATCTAGAGACAAAACCCGGCAGAAAAAAGATCAAACTTGAGATGAGAAATCAGGAGCAATATTTGGGTCTAGTTGTTAAACGCGCAATGTTTCCTTCTATTTCCCTGACCCTTCCTGAAGAAAAAGTTTCTCCCGGAGCAGAAGACATGGAGAGAATTGAGAAGGAGAACGAAAAGTTAAAAGAGCTCTGGGGAAAAGAGACCGAACCGATGTGGAAAGGAGATTTTATCAGGCCTGTTAAGAATGAGATATCAACTGTTTTCGGCACAAAAAGGATATTTAACAAGAAAAAGACAAGTATACATAGGGGGATGGACTTTAGGGCCAAAGAAGGCGAAGAAATTAAAGCCTCAAATCAGGGAAGGGTTGTCCTTGCAGAAGAACTTTTCTTTGGCGGGAACACTGTCATCCTTGATCACGGGTCAGGGATATATACTGTCTATATGCATCTTTCAGCTTTGAATGTTAAAAACGGAGATATTGTTCCAAAAGCTGATGTTATCGGGCTTGCAGGCTCAACCGGGAGGGCAAGCGGCCCGCATCTTCATTTTGGCATAAAGGTTTTAGGCATAAATGCAAACCCAGTTTCTTTATTCGGCCTGAAGTTGTAAACGATTACCTTATAAAAAATGATAGATTCCGTTGACACAAATTTCCGGTAATGATAACTTATCTTTCATGGACATAAAAGAATTATGGGAAAAATATTACAATGCCCTCAAACAGCAGGACTGGTCAAAGGCCCTCGGTGCCCTTAGTACAATTAAGCAAAAAAAGGAACGTGACTCTCAGGTTTATCTTAAAATGGGAGACCTTTTACAGCGGATGGGCGATACGGTCGGCGCAATTGAGGCATACCATAAATCAGCAGTTTATCTGGTAAAAGAAGGTTTTATACAGAAAGCAGCTGCAATATTTAAAATAATTTTAAGACTTGACCCGAATAACAATGAGGCGACTGTGAAGCTCCAAAGAGTTATTGAGGTTGCATCTTCTTCAAAAGGAGCGTTTCCGCAATATACTTCTGCACCCGTCATGGAGCTGCCTCCGCTCCCGGATACAATGACTACAGATAAAGAAGCTGAGCATAAGGAAGTACCCTTGTATAATGAAATCCCAGCCCCAGAAAAAATTGCAGATACTGAAAAGGCTGAAGTGCCTTCTTACGGAGATATCACCTTGCCGGGTTCTGAAACAGAGGGGGCTGAAGTGCCTGAAAAGGAGAGAGAACTCGGACCGGGTTATGGCGAAGTAACACTTGATGAAAACGAAGCTTCAGATAATTACACTGGTTTGTTTACATCTGAAAAGGATGAACCAGCCTTTAAGGGCTATGAGGATTTTGATGACCTGCTTACTGAGGCTGCAAAAGAGCTTCCGGACATTGAGAAAAAAACGAGCCTTTCTAGTGATCTTCCGGCTTTCCTTGTGTCCATTGGAGGGGAGCAGGGAGCCGGATTTACAGAGAGGGCATTAAAAAACATCTATAAATCAGGAGAACGTATTGTTAAAGAAGGTGATACCGGTGATTCTCTTTTTTTAATAAAGGATGGGAGAGCAAAGGTTGTTGCTCATATCATCGGCAAAGAATTTGTCCTTGCTGAACTCGGCAATGGAGATATTTTCGGAGAAGTAACATTCCTTACCGGCAGGCCCAGGACCGCTTCTGTGATAGCTGATGGGGAGGTTGAGGTGCTTGAGTTCAAACGCCAACTGCTCGAAGAGGTGATATCCAAATATCCTGAAGTTCTTGAGTGTCTGAACGACCTTTATGACACGCGAGTTTCGAGTACATTGAAAAAAGTCGTGGGCGAATAATTCTTTATCCCACAGTCTCTGAGGCATCAATGAAAACCATTAAAACCCAGCTTGGTATTTTCAGAAAAACGCTCGAAAAAAATACAAACAAGGAAAGGGCTGTAAATGAAAAACGCTATCTGAAAAGCCCCTGCAAATTCTTTGGAGTGTCAGTGCCGTTTACTGATAAAATGGCGAAGGAATTCATTAAAGATAATAAAGATGCAGAACGTGAATATGTTTTTGAGCTTGCAAAAAGACTTTGGGATTCGGAATTTCATGAGGAAAAACGCCTCGCAATCGATATTTTAAGGCAGTACCCTGATCATATCGATCTCAATGCTATGCCGGTGATAGAAAAAATGCTTGAGCAGTCCACAGGCTGGGACCATATAGATGAAATTTCTATTCATCTCGCAGGAACCGTAATAGAAAAAGATAAGAAGGCTTATGATTATCTGAAGAAATGGAGCAGATCTGACAATTTCTGGATGAGAAGAGCATCTCTTATATCTCAGATCCTTTTATTCCGGCAGGGTAAAGGAGATCATAGACTCTTTTTTGGTTTTGCTGAAAAGATGATTGAGGAAAAAGAATTCTTCATCAGAAAAGCGATTGGCTGGTGCATTAGAGAGATCTCAAAGCCTGATCCTGAAAAGGCATTCGAATTTTTACAAAAAATAAAGGGCAGGGCGTCAGGACTAACTTTAAGAGAGGGTGCAAAAAGGCTTCCTGATAAAATGAGGAAGTTGATCTTGCAAGAAATAATCTTAGAAAAGTAAGGCTTTAGTTACAAGTTATAACCCACCCCTTAATCCCCTCTCAAGAGGGGACTTTTTTGCATAGGCACTTAATATACAGTGGTCCCCTCCTTGGAGGGGCAGTGGGGTGGGTTATTTTATCAGAAGAAATAACCAGCAACAGAAGTGATACCTGAAAATTCACTTTTTTCTTGACACAAAATAAATCGGGTAGTATATTAGAAACATGTTTTACAATCCGATAATAATTAATAAGGCCGTCCTTAGGAACGCCTGGCATTTAGGTGCCGTGGCTGAAGGAGGATTCTATTAGCTGTTGATCGGATAAGACAAGAAAACTTCAAAGGCCACGGAATAAACCCCGTGGCCTTTTTTATTATCTTTTCAATACCTCATCCTGAAAGCTTTCGGGACTGTGGTGTTTTCCTATAATTCCCTCCCCCTTGAGGGGGGAGGGTGAGGGAGGGGGTGATTCAGTTGTTTCACCCTCCCCTTAGTCCCCTCCTCTATGAGCCGTTGGCTCCGAGCCATGGGCCCTCAGGGGAGGGGAGATGTTGGATGGCCCGCTGTTTCTACGGCGGAGAGTTTTATTTAGGAGGTGTGTTATGAAATGGGATGCTGAGAAGTATGATTCAACACATGGCCCGCAGATCGAGGTGGGCAGAGAGCTTATTGGGATGGCTATGGTAAAAGCCGATGATTCGATACTCGACATCGGCTGTGGAACAGGAAAGCTTACATGTGAGCTTGCGCAGCTTGCCAATAAGGGAATGGTTCTGGGTATTGACCCGTCTGTTGAAATGCTTGAAAAAGCAAAGGGGACAACTGCGTTATTTGCTAATATATCCCTGATGCAGATCCCTGCCCAAAAAATGGATTTCAATAATGAATTTGATATAGTGTATTCGAACTCTGCTTTGCAGTGGATAAAGGAGCAGGAAGATGTAATAGCGCGCTCATACAGGGCATTGAAACCCAACGGGAGGATAACTATTCAACTGCCTGCAAAGGATTTCTGCTGGGCAATGACGGAGAATATCCAAAGCGCAATTTCTGCGCTTGGACTTGAATCCATGTTCAATAAAATGGAATCACCATGGAGATTTCCCTTGAAAGAGGAGATGGAGGAATTTTTCAATAACGCAGGGTTCCGGAATGTGAAGGCTTATTACAAAGAAGACACCTTGTTTTTTGAGAGTGTGAATGAGGTGCTCGATTGGGGAGTGTCCGCTGGCCTGAGGCCTTTCCTTGCATCTTTGAATGAAAAGAAACAGGAGCGCTTTAAATATGCCTTTGCCATGGGATTTGAAAACTACAGGACTGAAAAAGGCATTGAATTTCCCTTCAGACGGCTTTTTGCTTTAGGAAAGAAAGGATAGATCTGTGAGTGATACTAATTTAATACAAAAGGTAAATAGAACAGAGATAATAATAGCACTCCTTGCCGTTTATATCTCATGGGGTTCAACGTATTTAGCTATAAGAATAGCTCTGGAAAGCTTTCCGCCTTTCTTTATGATGGGCATACGTTTTTTTGTTGTGGGTGTAGGTCTTTATATTTTTCTGAAAATTAAGGGCTCAGCAACTCCAACCCTTTCTCAATGGGCAAATGCCTTGTTGATTGGTAGTCTCTTATTTTTAGGCGGTGGCGCAGGAGTGGCTTATGCCGAGCAATGGGTAGCCTCAGGACTGGCAGCGCTCGTAATAGCAACCACTCCTTTGTGGACAGTTATGTTTGCATGGATATGGAAGCATCGTTCTTCCCGAATGGAATGGGCAGGACTTATAGTAGGACTTATCGGTGTTGTACTGTTAAATCTTGATGGCGATCTCCGGGCAAGTCCTCTAGGGGCATTCTCACTGATTTTTGCATCTATTGCATGGTCGTTAGGCTCTATGTGGAGCCTTCGTTTGGATCTTCCTTCAGGCATGATGGCGAATGCCATTGAGATGATCGCCGGTGGAATGCTCGTCCTTGTTGTAAGCTTTTTTTCCGGCGAGAAGATAAATGTGATTCCAACATTGTCTTCCATAGCTGCAATAGTATATCTTGCAGTCTTTGGTTCACTTGTGGGATTCAGCGCTTATATGTATCTTTTGAAAAGGGTGCGTCCGGCGTTGGCAACGAGTTATGCGTATGTGAATCCTGTCATAGCTGTAATATTAGGAATATGGATCGCCGGAGAACAGATCACAGAAATTGGAATAACAGCAATGGTTGTCATAATTGCCGGTGTGTTATTAGTTATGTTTGGACAAAGAAAATATAGTGTTTAGTTTTAACGGTCGCGGATCTATTAAAAGGAGGTGACAGGTATGAATAATACAATAAAAAGTATGACGTCAGAAGAACTGAAAGAGAAGCTAAAACAGCTTAAGGACAATCTTTGCGATCTTGAGGATATGCATGCATTCACATTCGGGAAGACAACGGTTCATATCGGTGCTGAGAAAGCGCAGAACATGCAGACAGAATTTGAAGAAGAATGTAAGGAATTTAACGAACAGATCGCTGAGATCGAAATAGAGCTGAAAGCAAGAGGCGTAAATTAGGGATTCTTTATAAGGAGGATGTTATGAAAAGATTAAAGGTTTTAAGAAGTTTTGTTTTTGTGTTCATTAGTTTTATTGCATTGGGCCATAATGCATTTGCCCAAGAAGACCTGACGAAAATAGCTGACAATGTCTACGCATATGTAGATACAAAAAAATCATTACCGCAGAACAGCTTTGGCGCAAATGCAGGGATCATTATCGGTAGAGACGGGATCGTTGTTGTTGATACACTGGTCTCTGCAAAAGAGGCAAAAAGATTAATCGGGGATATCAGAAAAGTATCTGGCTTGCCGATAAAATATGTGGTCAACACACATTATCATCTTGACCATACATTCGGCAATGCAGAGTTCGAAAAACTCGGCGCTGTAATTATTTCGCATGTTAATGATGATCAAAACATGCGAAAGAACGGTGAGCCTACATTAAAAGATGTAAAAGAGTTTGGACTTTCCGAAGACGATATGCAGGGAACTGTATTGGCATATCCTTCCCTTACATTTAATGACAGGATGGGAATTGACATCGGAAATCAGAAAATAGAATTGATCTATACCTGGAATTCGCATACTAATGGAAGTATCGTTGTCTATGTTCCGGATAAAAAGATCTTATTTGCAGGAGATATATTATTCACAAACTATCACCCGTTCATAGCAGAAGGAGATATTAATAGCTGGCTGAAGGCTCTTGATCAGATCATGAATTTTGATGTGGATAAGATCATCCCCGGCCACGGCCCTGTT
>MHDW01000035.1:0-4817 GCA_001803645.1 Nitrospirae bacterium GWC2_42_7
AATGGAATAATTGCAAGTTCGATGAGGGCAACTACATAAAGAACATTTCTTAGCACAACGAACACATCAGGAGGAAATTCCTGTGTATTTATCTGGTCCCCAACTAAATTAGGGATAAGCATATAAATTCCCAATGAAGCAAACATTGCCCCCCAGATTACCCATAGGACTTTCATGCCATTAGCCAGGACTTCTCTTTCTTTTGCATCAATCATTTGGTCTTCCTCCATTTTTTTGATCTTATTAAAAAGCTATTTGCTGTATCATAAATTTCCAGATCGTTTAGATCGTATTTAACAATCTGCTTTAATTTCCTCATTTCCTCAAAAGCCCATTTGTCACAATCGCATTCGTGTTCTTGCGGCCAATTGTTAAGCAGGTGAGCTAATTCATGCAACAAAAGATGAATCAAGAAATCTACATCATTTATTCTTAACTGTTCAACTATGTTTTTAAATCCACATCGTTCTATTCTTTCAATAGGAGAATCTTTATCTATCTGTGATGCGATTACTATTGTTCTTGGCTTAAGAGCTATTGCTGGAGAAAAAGGGCTATGATTCCCAATATTTACCCCATGCTGTTTGCAAAATTGATTGATATCATTAACGATTTTAATCGTTATGTGTTTGTCATATTGATTTTTTATGTTTTCAAGTAAAGCCTGATATTTTGGAGTGTCAATCATTTATATTAGCAGAGGCATATTTCATTTCTCTCCCCCCACAACATCCAACTTCTAAAATAACCCCGCATTCGGACTTAACGCGGGTGCAAAGCGCGGCGCTGTGGTTTTATCGCTTTCTCCGCTCCATGCTTTTATCTCGTAGTTGAAATGCGAGGCTTCTTTATGGTTATAAAAGCAGATGTTGTTTTTATGCACGTTGCCGATGAAGTATGCGGCAGAGTCTTTGATATGAAGGATAAAGTTTCTCTTGTCTATAAATATTTCTATGGGGTGGCCTGTGCTGGTTTTGTATTCATACATTCGCCCCTTTGTATGACCTGCCTTGTGCGTTTCATCGAATTCCCTGATAAACTCGGCATCAAGAATCTGTTTTACATCTATCTCCATTGCCTCCGCAGTGTCGTAAAGAGAGGTTATTTTTTTCCCTGCTATCAAACGGCAGGCAATGTATGCAATGCTCACAAGGATACGCTGGTTCATCCTGTTTTCTATCTCATCCCTCCTGTGCTAACAATCATCGTTTATTTTTTCACAAATTCAACGCGCCTGTTATTTGCCTTGCCGTCTTCATCTTCATTTCCGCTTTATTTTTTCTGGTTTTTAATTAGTGAAAAATATCCATTATTTCTTTCCTGTTTATTGCTCTGCCTTTGTCATAAGAACCTTGCTTATCCGTAATCCCCAATCTCTCAACTATATTGTCCCCCTTCTTTTACTTCAAAAAACAGCAGTTATGGCAGACGATGCTTTCTCCTTCATGTTCAACAACATGTGCTGAAATTCTGTAGTTAAAGTGTTCTGATTCGTTGTGGTTGTAGATATAGATCGAATCACCTCTTATATTGCCGAGGAAGTATGAAGATGTGCCTCGGATATGGCCGATAAAAGAGCTTCCGTTAATGGAGAGTTCGATTGATTGGCCTGAGTCGAATGAATACTGATATCTGCATCCGGTTGCGTATCCGGGGACATAGTCCTTGTGCTTTTCATCAAAGTCCTTAAGAAAACCGATGTCAGAAAAGTTTGAGAGATGAATATAGCCGGATTGTGAATAATCATATAAAGTGGCTATTCTTTTGCCTGAGATCAAACGGCTTGTGATATAGGCTATATATAAATATATGTCGTAGTTCAAGGCTTAAATCTCAATTCATCTATTTCCTTTCGTTATTGTCATGGTTTGTGAATTATTTTCTAAGCACATTTAGTAAATCCGCAGTTGTGGCAGACAGCACATCCGCCTTCATGCTCGACTGCACCTCCGCATTCAGGGCATGCGCCTAATAACATTACTTCGCTGTTGTGTTTTTTGCCATTGCCGTTTCCTTTTTCGCCTTTATGCAGATACTGCTCAAGTGCCTTTGCTATGGCGTCTGAACAGGAAGTTATCTTGCCGCCGCTGGACCAGGTCTGGTTATGGCATGTTATACCTTTGAGCTGGCTGAAAATAGCCTCTGGTTCAATATTGGAGCGTAAGGCGAGACTGACAAGCCTTCCGATCGCTTCTGCCTGGCTAGATGCACAGCCCCCGGCCTTTCCCATAGATGTGAAGAGCTCAAAGAGTTGTCCGTTTTCGTCTTCATTTACTGTGACATAAATGGTGCCGCAACCGGTCTTCATATATCTTGTTTCGCCCTTTATTGTCTCCGGCCTTTTCCTTGGCACGATCTTTGTCTGTGCAGGTTCTGCCTCTTGTTTTGTTTTTCCTGTTGAAAGCACCTGCTCTTCCCGTGAGCCGTCCCTGTAGACAGTGACACCCTTGCAGTCGAGGTTATAGGCAAGCATATAGACATCTTCTACGTCTCTTGGAGAAGCGTCGTGAGAGAAATTAACAGTCTTTGAAACTGCATTGTCAACATGTTTTTGAAAGGCCGCCTGCATGGTTATATGCTCCATGGGAGAGATATCATGTGCTGTCACGAAGATCTCCTTTATATCCTCAGGTATTTCAGCAAAATCATGGATAGAGCCTTTATCTGCGATCCTTTCCATCAGGTCTCTTGACCAGAAGCCGCGTTCCTTTGCAACTTTTTCAAAGTACGGGTTCACTTCTATCAGCTTTGTACCTTCCATAACAGTTCTTACATATGAAACAGCAAAGAGAGGCTCAACTCCTGAAGAACAACTTGCCAGTATCGAAAGTGTGCCGGTCGGCGCTATAGTAGTTACTGTAGCATTGCGTATTTTTATTTTTCCGTCGTATATGCTGCCGGTATAATTAGGAAACACTCCTCTTTCTTCAGCAAGTGCAGTGGAGGCATTCTTACCTTCTTTTTGTATGAACCCCATTACTTCTTCTGCAAGCTGCACAGCCTGGTCAGAATTATATGGTATGCCCATCTGTATAAGCATATCAGCCCAGCCCATTACGCCAAGGCCTATTTTCCTGTTTGATTTTGTGATCTCATCTATCTTCTGGATAGGATATTTGTTTACATCTATAACATTGTC
The DNA here is from genome assembly GCA_001803645.1 of Nitrospirae bacterium GWC2_42_7. Lineage (GTDB taxonomy): Bacteria > Nitrospirota > Thermodesulfovibrionia > Thermodesulfovibrionales > UBA6898 > GWC2-42-7. Next base: position 3,140 of record MHDW01000035.1, read on the forward strand.
AAGGAAATGAACTGCTTTCCGTACTGTTCTTTTCAGCTTCTGATAATCTACTGAATTATCAGTTACCATCTGTGCCAGATTTATTGAGCCGAGATTGCAGGACTCATATGGAAGCAAAGGCTGTTCGCCGCAGGGATTTGTCGACTCGATAGCCCCTGCATTAGGGGTAGGGTTGTACTTGTTTATTCTATCTATAAAAACAATGCCGGGCTCACCATTCTTCCAGGCATGGTTCACTATAAGGTCGAAGACCTCTTTAGCTCTTAAGCTTCTTGCAATTTTTTTTGTGCGGGGATTAACGAGGTCATATTCCTTGTCATTTTTTACTGCATGCATGAAGTCGTCAGTAACAGCGATAGAAAGATTAAAGTTGTTAAACTTACTGTTGTTGTCTTTTGCAGTAATGAAGTTGAGTATATCAGGATGGTCTATGCGCAGAATGCCCATATTCGCCCCGCGCCTTGTCCCGCCCTGTTTGACCGCTTCTGTTGCTGTGTCGAAGACAGTCATAAAAGATATAGGGCCCGATGATATGCCTTTTGTTGACCCGACAATATCACCGCCTGGCCTGAGGTTCGAAAAACTGAACCCTGTGCCCCCGCCGGATTTATGAATGATGGCTGTGTTTTTAACTGCGTCGAAGATGGATTCCATTGAGTCTTCAACCGGCAGTACAAAACATGCGCTCAACTGTCCCAGTCTCCTGCCTGCATTCATCAATGTAGGACTGTTTGGCAGGAAATCGAGCGAAGTTATCATGGCGTAAAACTCTTCTTCTGTTACTGCAGTCTCTGTTTCTGATTTACCATACTTAAGGTCAGCAGAGGCTATGGTCTTTGCGATCCTTCTGAAGAGATTTTCAGCTTTCTCTACAACAATGCCTTCTTCGTTTTTTTTCAGATACCGCTTTTCAAGGACCTTCAGGGCATTAGGTGAGAGATGTACTGTAGAAGAAACGCTTTTCATAGAGACCTCCTCAAGTGATGTATATGATGTTTGTCGATGAATTCAGCATTTATTATCGTAAAAGTCTGGAGATATGCCTGAAATCCTCTGTTTTTGCTGTTAATATCTATATAAAATAGCATAAAAATAAACCTATAATTTGTGTATAGATAAGATTAAACCACAATATGTTGTGGAAGTCAAGCGAATTATCAAGAAAAAATAAAGTGCTTGATTTTAAAAAATAAATCCAGTGAATTATATGTTTATTGTTTGTTGGTTAAAGATAGATATGTCTTAACTTCTGGATTTCTCAGATACGAACAAAAATTCCTTGAAATTTTCAAGTATTGAGGGATTTATAATCTTTGGTTACTTCTCATTTCAAGTGGGTAACTCACAAACTCAGGGGTATCAAAAACTCCCCTCCTTAGTTAAGGAGGGGTCTCCCGAAGGGAGGGGGTGGTTAGCCTGATAAATGAACTGCTTTTTTCCACTTACCACCCCGGCCTTCGGCCACCCCTCCTAAAATAGGCGGGGAGTTGGGGGAAACTACATGAATTAACCCACTCAATGTGAGAAAGAGCCTAATCTTTGTTTCGTCTGAATTCAAAAGAATTTAGAACAGGGGATTATGTAGAATAGAGCATGTTGATTGAACTGCAGGGACAGATGGAAAGGGTCACATACTTCAATGAAGAAAACCACTACACTATTGCGAAGATAAAGGTGC
>MHDW01000035.1:4865-12776 GCA_001803645.1 Nitrospirae bacterium GWC2_42_7
ATGGGACTCTCATCCTAAATACGGAGAGCAGTTCAAGGTAGTTTCCTATGAAACAGTAATGCCTGCAACTGTAAAGGGGATCGAACGGTATCTGGGCTCCGGACTTATTAAGGGTATCGGCCCTGTAATGGCGAAACGTCTGGTGAGCAAATTCGGGGTCGAGACGTTGAATATCATCGAGACGGATATTGGCAGGCTTAAAGAGGTTGAAGGCATCGGCAGCAAAAGGATAGACATGATCACGTCAGCATGGGCAGAGCAGAAGGATGTGCGCGAGGTGATGCTCTTTCTTCAGAGTCACGAAGTAAGTTCAGCATATGCCGCAAAGATCTTTAAACAGTACGGAAAAGAATCCATAAAAATAGTTAAGGAAAATCCCTACAGGCTTGCTGATGACATCTTCGGCATGGGTTTTCTCACTGCTGACAAGATCTCGATGAAACTCGGCATCCCTGAAGATTCACTGATAAGGGCAGAGGCAGGCATTCTCTATGTTCTCAGGCAGCTTTCTGATAACGGTCATGTCTATTACCCTTATGAGCCGCTTATCGAAGAATGCAAAAAAATACTGAATGTCGAAAGGGACATTATTTTAAAGGCCTTCGGCAAGATCACATCAGAAAAAAAGATCATTCTGGAAGACCTCAATGAAAAAGAACTGAGTGAAAACAATAAAGCAGTATACCTTTCTGAGTATTATCTTGCTGAAACCGGAGTTGCCGATAATCTTAAGCGTATATTTAACTCTTTTAGAAAAACCGGGCAGATCGACAAGGACAAAGCTGTTGGATCGATGCAGAAGGATTTGAGCATCTCTCTTGCGGACAATCAGATAAAAGCAGTAAAAGAATCCCTCGATAAAAATATAATGGTGATCACAGGAGGGCCGGGCACAGGCAAGACAACGATCATAAATGCAATTGTAAAAATATACGGGAAAATGGGGCGCAGAATTATGCTTGCAGCGCCAACAGGAAGGGCGGCAAAAAGGATGTCTGAGGCTACAGGCCATGAGGCAAAGACCATTCATCGCCTGCTCGAATTCAGCCCTAAACAGAGAGGGTTTAAAAAGAACGATACGGATCAGCTTGATCTGGATCTATTGGTCATTGATGAGGCATCAATGGTGGATACGATGCTGATGCATCATCTTCTTAAGGCCGTGCCTGAAGGATCAACACTGATATTTGTTGGTGATGTGGACCAACTGCCTTCTGTAGGAGCAGGCAATGTCCTGAAGGACATTATAGGTTCAGAATATGTTCCGGTTGTTAAACTTAACGAAATATTCAGGCAGTCGCAGCAAAGTCTTATCGTCACGAATGCGCACAGGATAAATTCAGGTGAGGTTCCGGTGATCACATCAGACAGGAATATACTGCAGGACTTTTATTTCATACAGCTTGAAGAGCCCGAGAAGGTGGCTGAGATGATACTGAACATGTGCATGCACAGGATACCTGAAAAATTCGGCTATCATCCTGTCGATGATATTCAGGTGCTTACGCCTATGCACAAGGGGATCGTAGGCACATCTAACCTTAACTCTGAATTACAGAAGCACCTGAATCATTCCAAGGACGAGCTGGTAAGAGGCGGGAAGATTTTCAAGACCGGCGACAAGGTCATGCAGATAAGGAACAACTATGACAAGGATGTCTTTAACGGAGATATAGGAAGAATTTTATCAATTAACACTGAAGATCATGTGGTCACTGTCAATTATGACAGCAAAAGAGTTGACTATGATTTTTCTGATCTTGATGAGATAATTCTTGCCTACGCTGTTTCTGTGCATAAGTCGCAGGGCAGTGAATATCCTGTTGTTGTGATGCCCCTTCTTACACAGCACTATATGTTATTGCAGAGAAACCTGCTTTACACTGCGATCACAAGAGGGAAAAAGCTTGTCGTTATCATAGGTACAAAGAAGGCGCTCTCAATTGCGGTAAAGAACAATAAACCGCAGATGAGATATACGAACCTGAAGAACAGGCTGGGAATATCGAAGCTCTAAGAATACAGTCCTGCCTTGATTAATTGTATATTAGGCTTCAGCAAACTGTGGAACATAACACCCCCAGCCCCCTCTTAACTTAACACACATTATTCATAAAACAGTCGTGCATTTCTCAAATACGGCTAAGAAATTTCTTGAAATCCTCAAGTTTTGAGAGATTTATAATCTCCGTTTTCCTGACACTATGTCATTGTTTGAAATATTAGATCTTATACATCCAAGTAATTTTTTCCCCGCATCTGAGAAATTCATGAATTAAGCGGGTTAAGAGGGGGATGCATATTTCCTCCCCTTAAGATAAGGGGAGGTGAGGAGGGGTTATGTTCTTCTGCTATTCACTGAAGTAATACTATGTCTTTAACAATGATTTGCTGGAGTTTCCTTTCCATGATATCCTGAATTTAAGCCATGTATAAAAAAATACTTTCTGCTGTTAATGAACATCTCAATTCGGAAATTTCCGCAAGATATGCACTTGAGCTTGCAAGGGTGACCAGCAGCCGAATTTACCTTTGTTACATTGCAGAAAAAAACGTCTCTGAAAAGGCTTTTAGACAGGCAGAGGAAACCGTCAGGAGGCTGTTCCTCAGAGCTGAAGACATGGGTCTTAAGGTTGAAAGCATTTTTGATACTGGCGACCCTGTAACGAAAATCAGGGAGATAGTAAAGACTGAAAAGATAGACATTGTTTTTTCAGCAACCAGAAGGGAGGATGTTCAGAAAAGGTTTTATGCCGGCACAATCGCAAGAAGACTTTCGCTGAATCTCCCTTGTTCTGTTGCGCTTGTGAGGGTCGTGCATATGGGCAGGATACACCCCAAGAAGATACTTGTCCCCCTGAAGGCAAAGCTAGAGCATATAGATGAAAGGGCTTATTTTACTTCTATGTTTGCAGAGGCATTCGGATCAAACATATTTCTTTTCCACACAACAAAACCGGCAACAAAGTTCTTCCATGGAGAACTACACCTGACTCCTGTTGAGTGGGAGGAGAAATTGCCTGAAGACATATCGCATTTCATCGAACATCTCAACAGATATAAAGTAACGCATGAGAAGAGGCTTGTACCCGGAAAAACAGGAAGGCACATAACAATAGAAGCTGCGGCAAAACGTTTTGACCTTGTTATCATGGGTGCGAGCGAAAGGAGTTTATTGCGCTCTATATTCAAAGGGAATCCGGTGGAAGAGGTTTTAAGAGAAACACCCTGCGATCTGATAATTTTAAAAGCCCGCCATGAAAATAAATAGCCTTACCAAGGATGAGGTCTTCAGAAGTCTTGTTACATCAGCTAATGGACTGACAGAAGAAGAAGCGGAAAAAAGACTTCAGGAGAGCGGTTTTAATGAGATAAAAGAGACAAGAAAAACACCCCTGTTCCTTAAGTTTCTCGGGCAGTTTACGCATCTTCTCGCAATATTGCTCTGGGTAGGAGCAATACTTTCTTTTGTGTCAGAGTATATTCATCCTGGTGAAGGCATGTTGAATCTGGGTATTGCTGTTGTAGGCGTTATATTCATCAATGCTGTATTCACTTTTTTTCAGGAGTACCGGGCAGAAAAAGCGCTTGAAGCGCTTAAAAAAATGCTTCCTTTTAATGTTAAGGTCATCAGAAACAGCAGAGAATTAGAGGTCCCTTCAAGGGACGTTGTGCACGGCGACATTTTGTTCCTGACTGAAGGAGACAAGGTATCTGCAGATGCAAGGATAATAGAAGACACGATGCTGAAGGTGAATAATGCCCCTCTCACAGGGGAGTCAGAGCCGTTATTAAGAAGTCAGGAGCCTTTTAAGGGAGAGCTGCTGATTAGTCCGAATATTATTTTTGCAGGCACTACAGTAACAAGCGGTTCAGGGAAGGCAGTTGTTTTTGCAACAGGCATGAGAACCGAATTCGGCAGGATCGCTCATCTTACCAGCGCGGTAGAGGCCGGACTTAGTCCTCTGCAGAAAGAAATTATAAGAGCGACAAGGCTTATCGCGGTTATAGCTGCGGCAGTCGGCATATTCTTTTTCACTCTCGGTTTTTTGATAGGAAGGAGCTTTTGGGAGAATTTTATTTTTGCCATAGGCATCACTGTAGCGCTCATACCTGAGGGACTGCTTCCGACAGTAACTCTTGCCCTTGCAATGGGCAGCCAGAGAATGGCAAAGCGTAAGGCCTTGATAAAAAAACTCACCTCAGTTGAGACTCTCGGTTCAGTCTCGGTCATATGCACTGACAAAACAGGCACTATCACGCAAAACAAAATGGAGGTAAAAAATATATGGACCAGCGACAATCAAAAAACAACTCAGAACTATCTGATGCTGACGGCTTTTCTCTGTAATAATGCAAGATTTATCGACCAGGAATATAAAGGCGATCCTACAGAGACAGCGCTCCTGAAATATGCAAGGGAAGCTGTGGGCAGTGTAACTGCCGAGAGAATATCCGAAATTCCCTTTGATTCGGACAGGAAACGAATGACGACTCTTTATAGAATAGAGCAGCAGAGCAACAGAACAGTAGAACAGCAGAACATAAATTGCTGCTCTACTGCTCTACTGGGCTACTGCACTAATTTTGTGTCTTTCACAAAAGGCGCATTAGAAAGTGTGCTTCCGTTGTGCAGTCATGTCCTGATAAATGGAGAGAAGACGGCTGTTGATGAAACAACAAAAGAGACAATAAGAAATGCGAATCATACATTGATGGATAAAGGACTGAGGGTGCTTGCGTTTGCGTATAAAGAGCTTAGAGCTGAGAGCTTAGAGCTGAGAACTGAGAACTCAGAACTTGAGAAAGACATGGTCTTTCTCGGATTGATAGGGCTTGAAGACCCTCCGAGGCCTGAGGTGCCTGAAGCGATTAAGAAATGTAATGCAGCAGGGATAAAGGTGATCATGATAACAGGAGACAGCAGCAGAACTGCTGTTGCTATCGCAAGGGAGATAGGACTTGTAAACGGCGATCCTGTTTTAATTGAGGGGCCTGAATTCATAAAGATGTCCGATGTCGAGCTCAGGGAGAAACTCTCGATGAAGGAGATAATATTCTCGAGAATGACACCCAAGCATAAGATGAGAGTTGTTTCTCTCCTGAAAGAACAGGGAGAAAGGGTTGCTGTAACCGGAGACGGGGTCAATGACGCGCCTGCGCTCAGAAAAGCTGATATTGGCATCTCAATGGGGCTTTCAGGTACGGACGTGGCAAAAGAGGCTTCAGATATGATTTTGCTTGATGACAATTTTGCAACTATAGTGAATGCAGTTGAAGAAGGCCGGACTGTTTACGAGAATATAAAAAAATTCATAACATATATTTTCTCATCCAATATACCGGAAGCTGTGCCATATCTTGCATATATACTGTTGAATATACCGCTCCCGTTAACTATTATGCAGATACTCGCTGTGGATCTCGGGACAGACATGCTGCCTGCGCTTGCGCTCGGCGCTGAAAAACCAACGTCTGCTGTTATGACACAGCCTCCAAGGAAGCCCAATGAAAGGCTTTTGAATTTCCAGCTGATGGCAAGGGCGTATCTTTTCCTCGGCCCTATAGAAGCTGCTGCATGCATGTTCGGCTTCTTCTTTGTTCTTTATTCAGGAGGCTGGCATTGGGGAGAAGTGCTGACTGTAAACAACAGACTATACATGCAGGCAACAACCGCATGTCTCACAGCTATAATATTAACGCAGATCGGGAATGTCTTTGCATGCAGGACACATAAAGAGTCTGTATTCAGGGCCGGGATATTCGGGAACAGATTAATGCTCTGGGCCATACTTTCAGAGATACTTCTCAGTATCTTTATTATCTATCACCCTTGGGGGAATAGAATATTCTCAACAGCGCCTGTTGGTCTGAGCGTCTGGCTGGTCCTGATCCCGTTTATGCTGCTGGTATTTTTTGCTGAAGAGTTCAGAAAGATGTTTTTAAGGAGAGTATGAGTCAATACTAAATATTGTTCTGTTCTATTTTATCAGGGAAATATTTTTATCCTGCCGAATTCTCCGTCAAATCCCGGAGTTTTGATCACATCTCCAGTACGCATTTTTGAAATTGCCTCGCTGAGTGTTGATGAGCCGGCTTTTTCTATATCAATAAGCGGTGTATCCATAAGTATCTTAAATTCGCTCCCAAGAATATTAAGTAATCTCATGTACTCATTGTTCAGCTTCTTGCTGCTGACGCCTACCTTTAGAATTTCAGAGAGGACCTCCGGTAATGGGATTATGGAATGGAAAGGAGGCGCGCCTGGGGGTACTGTCCCCTCTTCCCTGTCAGCAAGCTTTGCTACTCTATGCATAACTCCAACCGTAACTTTTTTGCCGCATGAAGGGCATAGAAAATTTTGGCTTATTGTTTCCTCAGGAGAGAGGCTCACGCCGCAGTTCCTGTGGCCGTCAAGGTGGTATTTGCCTTCTTCAGGAAAGAACTCTATTGTGCCCGCAAATCCTTCCTTTGTTTTAATTGCATTCATGATGGTGTCGTAAGATAATTCTGTTTCAAATATGTTCGCCTCACGCCCTATCTTTGCAGGGGAATGAGCATCAGAGTTCGAGATGAGTGTGAGCCTGTCAAGAGCAGAGAGCCTCCAGTTCATTAGCGGGTCTGAAGAAAGCCCTGTTTCAATAGCGTGTATATGCGGTGTCAGGTCCTCGAAACATTCTTCCAGAGAATCAAAACCTGATACTGAACCAAAGACAGAGAAATGAGGGGTCCAGGCATGTGCAGGCACAAGCATCGCATCTGATGAATTATCTATAACTATCTGCAAGAGTTTCTTTGCATCAAGGCCGAGTATGGGCCTTCCGTCTGCCTTGAGATTTCCGATCTTCGAAAGTGCTGTATTTATCCTTTCAGCATCCGAGAAATCAGGGACAAATAAAATGGAATGTATCTTTCTGGTCTTTTCGTGTTTTCTGTATATACAGCTTATTTCTGCAGACAGCATGAATAGAACCTCTGCCTTGCAGGAGTCAGGGACATCATCTGCTCTGAATTCTTTTTTCAGGCTGAATAATCCATTGCCTGCAGGTTCTGTTTTTTCCTTTAATTCCTTAAGCCATTCGGCATGCGTAAAATCCCCGGTGCCTATTACAGTTATCCCCTTTAACTGCGCCCATTTCCATAGGCTCTCAGGAGACATATTAGGGCTGGTTGCCCTTGAATATTTTGAGTGTATATGCAGGTCTGCAATAAATCGCATGGAGGATTATAGCATGGATAAGGTGATTGTTTGAGTCACATCTGTCTAAAATATAATCATACAAAAGGCAGAATGTAGAATAAACACAATAAATCGACATGATAATCGAGACTGCACGCCTTGATTTTGATGATTATTTCTATCGAGCGCACGCTTGTACTTCTCCTTTTTTTGGTATTGGAAGCTTTATTTTTTAAGGAGTCGTTATTGTGTTTATTCTGCATTCTGCTTTTTTCATCAATTTATATTTTATTTTGGACAGATATGAGTTTGAGTTTATAGTCACTGTGGCGTAAAATAAAATAACTTGTCGGAAAGAGGGATACAATGTATATATTAACGAGATTATTACTGGCGGCTATCTTTTTATTGTTTAATGTTGCTTTTACATACGGAGAGAATATGCCGATGAATAGTATAAAAGTCAGTTTTGATGTTGAACATAATTTGCTCAGAGGAGAATCCAGGATATTTCTGCCTTCTGGCCAGCCCGCCAAAATAAATGTTTCAGGGCTGAAGATACTGTCTGCGAAAATTAATGACAGGACTTTAACCCTTGAACCCGGAATCAAAACCATCACATTCAGCCCCGGTTCCCCTGTTGATTTCCTGAATATCAAATATGAAGCTGAGTTCAAATCCATGCCAGCAACTGACAGCAGTATGAACCCGGGAGTAGTGCATGGCAATCT
>MHDW01000035.1:12801-19954 GCA_001803645.1 Nitrospirae bacterium GWC2_42_7
TTTTCATTTATAATCTGACAGCTGTTCTTCCTGCCGGCTTCGAAGGTATTTCAGAGGCTGAGGAAATAACAGTAAAAGAAGCAGCAGACGGCAATCAAGAATTTTCGTTTTTGTTCAAGCATCCTGTCAGGGATATCAATCTCGTGGCAGGCCGGTACATTGTCGAAAAAGACGCATACAATGAGACAGAATTATACGCATATTTTTTTATGGAGGACAAAGAGCTTTCTAAGACTTATATAGAATATTCAAAGAAGTATCTGGAGATGTATGAGAAACTGCTCGGGAAATACCCCTTCAGGAGATTCTCGATCGTTGAGAATATCCTGCCTACAGGTTATTCAATGCCCACATTCACTTTGCTTGGACAGGATGTTGTCAGGCTGCCTTTTATAGTCGAGACCTCTTTAGGGCATGAGATACTGCATCAGTGGTTCGGCAATCTTGTTTACACTGATTATAAGAACGGCAACTGGTCAGAAGGGCTCACAACCTATCTTGCAGACCATAGATATGAAGAGATAAAAGGAGCAGGAAGGGATTACAGAAAACAGGCATTAATATCATTTCAGAATTATGTGAATGCTGAAAATGATCTTCCGCTGAAGTCCTTTTCTGCCAGGACTGACAGGGCCTCAGGCGCAATAGGCTATGGAAAATCTGCGATGGTATTTCATATGCTGAAGAATATTACAGGAGAAGATGTTTTTTATAATTCGCTTAAGACTTTTATTGACCGGAATAAATTTAAGGTCGCAGCATGGGATAACATAAAGGATTCTTTTGAATCCGCCTCAGGCAAAACTCTGGACTGGTTCTTCAGACAGTGGACCGATGAAAAGGGAATCCCTGAGATAGAACTCAGGGATGTTAACCTGAAATACATTGGATCAAAGGCTGTTGTTTCATTCGAAATATTTCAGAGAGGCGTAGAATACAAGGTCACAGCTCCAATAACATTGAAATTAAAAGAAGGAGAGATAACGAGGGTCTTTGAGATCGACAAAGGATCAGCATCCTTTGAGATAGAAACAGAGGGTGCGCCGGTGGAACTGCTTGTAGACGCGAATTATGATCTATTCAGGAAATTATCAGATAAGGAAACACCGTCTGTAATATCAGGGCTTCTTGGTGCAAAGAAGAAGATATTTGTCATTCCTTCAGGAAAGGGCGAAGAGTATTCTGAGTTGTCAGGTTTCCTGAAAAATGAAGGTTTAGCAGAAAAAAAGGAAGAAGATCTGAAACATGAAGACCTTAAAGCATCTTCGTTGATGATCCCGGGCGCAGATACAGACATCGCAAGGAAGCTGTTCGGAACTCCTGAAAAACAACCTGCTGATTTTAGTCTTATTGTGAGGAAAAATCCATTTAGTCCTGAAGGCGTAATAGTCCTGATCTATGCTGCATCAGCTTCAGATATGCGCAAGCATATGGAAAGGATGACCCACTACGGCAAATACAGCCGCATCTCTTTTAAGGATGGCAGGAATGTTTTAAAAGAGATCGACAGCAGTGATAACGGTTTAAGGGAAAAGATAGTTGAAGACATCGTTGGAGTTGAACTGCCGCGTGTTGTCAGCATTTCGGATGTTATTGAAAAGGTGAAAGACAAGAAGATAGTTTATGTTGGCGAGGGGCATGACAGGTTTGAACATCATCGCGTGCAGTTAGAGGTGATAAGGGAGCTTCACAGAAAAAACAATAAGATAGCCATAGGCATGGAGATGTTCCAGAAACCGTTCCAGAAGGTTCTTGGCGATTACATTTCAGGTGTGATCGATGAAAAAGAGTTTTTAAAGAAATCAGAATATTTCAAGCGCTGGGGGTTTGACTATAATCTTTATAGAGAGATCCTTCTGTACGCAAGAGAGAACAAAATCCCTGTTCTTGCTATTAATATCCGCAAGGAGATCGTCTCAAAAGTCGCAAAAGAGGGATTGTTTGCACTTTCTCCTGAAGAACGCAGAGAAGTTCCTGCAGATATGGATCTTTCTGATATGCAATACAGGAACAGGCTGAAGGAGATCTTTGAAAAACACAGAAGTCCTGAAGACAGGAACTTCGACTTTTTTTATGAGGCGCAGGTTTTGTGGGATGAATCAATGGCTCACAATCTTGATGAATTCATTCAGAAGAATCCCGAATATCAGCTTATAGTAATCGCAGGGATCGGGCATATGGCATTTGGCTCAGGAATTCCGAAGCGCGCATTCAGGCTCAACAACAGGGAATATTCTGTTATCCTGAATGATAATGAGATAGAAACAAACATTGCTGACTTTGTGCTTTTGCCGCCATTTATCAAACCACCAGAGTCGCCGAAACTGATGGTCATGCTTAAGGAAGAAGAAGGAAGGGTGAAGATAGAGGATTTTGGCCCTGGCAGTATATCGAGAAAGGCCGGGATTAAGAAGGATGATATTATCCTGTCTGTTGATGATACAAAAGTAGAAGGTATAGACGATCTGAAGATATTCCTTCTTTACAAAAAAAGAGGCGACGAAATTACGGTCAGGGTCTTAAGAAAGAGGTTCCTGTTCGGGACCGCTGAACTGGAATTTAAAATTAAGCTTTAGAATAAACAAACAGGCATTTCTCAGCACGGATAAAAAACCACTTGAAATCCATAGTCTGTTGAGATCTTATAATCTTCGGAATGAGAATATTATGTCTTTGGAGGGTTTGAAACCGGGATGTAAATCTTGAAAGTTGTGCCGGTCCCTTTTTCGCTGTAGATATCTATAAAGCCTTTATGTTGTTTTATTATGCCATAGACTATTGACAGGCCGAGTCCTGTCCCGTGTCCTGCTGACTTGGTTGTAAAGAATGGCTCGAAGATATTCGGCAGATGTTCTTTGTCAATGCCTGCACCGGTGTCGCTCACTGAAAGGACCATATATTCCCCGGGTTTTGAGTTGAATATGAAGGCAGCCGCATTATCGAGCTGCGCAGAGAAAGTTTCGATTGATAAAACCCCTTTATTGGACATGGCATCCCTTGCATTTGTGGCCAGATTCATTATGACCTGTTCCATCTTGTTAGAATCTATGAATACAGGCAGATCTTTTTCTGAATATTTGATCCTTAACTCTATATCTTCGCCAATAAGATGCTTTAAAAGTCCGGAGATATTCTTTATTGCAGAACTCAAGGTCGTTGTTTTTTGCTTCAGGCTCTGTTTGCGGCTGAAAGTCAGAAGATTTGATGTGAGGGTTTGTGCTTTTTCGGATGCACCCTGAATGATCTGAATATCTTTTATCACCTTTTCATCTGTTGTGTTCAGGTCTTCCAGAAGGATAGAGGCATAACCCGAGATAACGGTCAGAAGATTGTTGAAATCATGTGCAACACTGCTTGCCAGAAGCCCGAGAGACTCCATCTTCTGAGACTGAAGAAGCTGTTCCTCAAGTTTCTTCCTGTCTGTAATGTCCCTGTCACTGACGCGCCTTCCCAAGAATTTGTCTCCTGTATATATAGGCCCGCATACATGTGAAAGCCATTTTTTCTGGCCGTTTTTTGTTACGATACGGAACTCCATTTCATCGTGATAGGCAGATTTAAAATCATTCAGATGCTCCCTGAATTTATCCGAGTCTTCAGGATGAAGTATATCAATGAGCAGGTACGGGTTGTTCATGAAATCTTCCGGTTTATAACCTGTTATTGTTTCGCAGGATGGAGACATGAAGGCTATTTCCTTATCATCTGTGATCCAGTATTCCCAGTCTTGTGCGAATTCAGAAAGGGTTCGGAACTTCCATTCGCTTTCACTGATCTTATCCTGCTGCCTCTGGATATTTTTTGAGAACATCATTATGCCGGCTATGCCTGCAAACCATAGCAGCAGATGAGTGATTATCATAATGTTGCGTGTTTTCAGTTCCCCAGTATAGTATGGCTTCATCGGGACTGCTATGCTCATCCCTCCCCTGATGTCTCCTACCTTATATCCCTGAAATCCGTGGCATTTCAGACAGCCCTCAGATGCAATATATGGTTTTATGACCCTCATGTAAGGCTGGTCATTAATGTTTGTCACCTCACTTATTTCTTTAGAACCTTTTTCAAAACTCCTCAACGCCTTTTCTTCCCATTCGTCTGCTGAATCGTCAGGATTAAGCGGATTGAGGCTTACTGTCCTGTTTATGGTTGGGAGAGGTGACTGTTCCTTCAGAAGGTCATAGGCCTGCTTTGTCATTCTAAAGGGATTGATCAGGGTAAGCTGCTGTCTGTCTGTTGTCATTACGTCCCTGTTAGGAACAACAAGATAAGGGTTGGGCTGGTTCTTTTCTGTAACAGGTGCATAGAGCCCGCCATGCATGGTGTTCCATCTTCTGTAGGCAAGATTATGTTCAAAGATCGTACGGGCCTCAATGCGCGCCTTTTCGATTGTCTCCTTATGGGTCTGATAGATATTCCATATAGCAAATGAGACAATGAGGATCGTCCATATCACATAAAGAAATAAAGAATATTTTTTTGTAAAACCTGATGCTTTATATACGTCTTTGAGAGGCATGATTAAATTTTACAGTTCAATTTTAAATTTTACAAGGAAGAAGTATTTTCAGTAAGGCCGGGTTTTTTCTTTATCAGGAGCCAGTCCTTGTCTTTGCCTGAGATCTTAAAGAGGGCAAAGATGCCCTTGAGTTTTTCTCCTTTGAAATGAATCACAAACTTTCCTGTATTTATACTGCCGGACTTTAATTCATAGGTTCCTTTATCCCAGATGATCACTTTACCGGCGCCGTACATGCCTTCAGGGATCGTGCCTTCAAAATCAGCATAGCCAAGGTCGTGATCATCAACCATGATAGCGAGCCTTTTATCAGCAGGGTCCATTGAAGGCCCTTTTGGAACAGCCCATGATTTTAGAACGCCTTCCATCTCGATCCTCAGGTCAAAATGAAGCCTTCTTGCATGGTGCTCATGGACTACAAATACCGGCATTTATCTCTCCCCCGGAACATCTTCCCTTTTGATTTTCAGCACAAGAAGTGAGATCATCCCTGCGAGAAAAAGTATCCCTCCAACTAAGGCCCATAGAGCGCCCGGCTCCCTAGTAACTTCAACAAAAACAACAGGGAAAGGCCTCATTTGCACGGTCTTGATATAAACCCCGAGGCCATCCAGAAGTGAAGGGCTGTTGGGCTGTATCACATCATCTGCTATAAATATTCCGTCCCTGTAATATTTTATATCTGCTGACCAGTTCCTGATATATCCTGAAGGATCGACCTCTGTTTTTATTTGGTTTAACATTAATTCATTTCCGTTTGGAAGAGTGATCGCAGATCCTTCGTTCATGTATGCGGTTCCCCTGAAACTGCCATAAGAACTCAGAAGATGTGCAAGCAGCATAAATAGAAATCCGATATGTATGACCTGAGGAGATATTATCAGCAGCCATTGTCTTGCAGCCCTTTTTCTAATAACAGATTCAACACTGCATAAAAGCGTATTTGCAGTGAGTAACGAGAGAAACACGATCGCACCCCATAGCCACCATGTTATATCAACAGGGCTCTCTATCAGCCAGTCAAAAAGCGGCTCTGTATGCAAGTTCTGAAATTCTTCCTTCATAGGCATGATGAATGTACCGACCAAAAGCATGATGATCTGGGCAAGCAAAAGCCATATTGCTGTCCTTAACGACAGAAAAAAATTAAGAATATGTTTTAACAAAAAAGTCATTCTCTTTAACCTCTTTACACATTACCCATCACATTTTAAAATGTATGCGAGCTTTTCATTAATAGACTGACTCCAAGATAAGTGAACATAACAATTAAAAAACCAATGATCCCTAAAACAACAGAAGGCTTCCCTGCCCACTGCTTCCTCAGCCTTGCATGGAGGTAAAGACTGTAAAAAAGCCACAATATCGTTGTCCATAATTCTTTTGGTGTCCAGAGCCAGTATGTTCCCCACGCAAGAAAAGCCCATATGCCACCGAAGATCATCGCAGCAGAAAAAAGACAATAACCTACGAGTATCGCCTTATATTGAAAAACCTCAAAGGCTTCTCCGTTCCTGAAAAAATATAATATACCGAGCACAGCAGCGATTCCGAACAAGGCGTACGAGAAAAAAGAAAAGGCCACATGCGTCTCGAACCAGAAGGTAGTAAGCACAGGCGGAAGCGGTTTATTGTGCGGTGTGTAGAGCATAGAGATCAGAACAAAAAAGATCACAAGTCCGAATATGGAGTTCATGAATCTCTGCTTGTCTTTCATCTGCCATGCCATAGGAATCGCAAAAAGCATAATTGATGCTGACATAAAGAACAGAGTATCATGAGGCCCGACAAGAGGAAGCCTGTCAAGCTGTAGGCCCCTTTGAGAAATATAAACTGCCTGAAGCAGAAAACCTGCATATGCAAAAGCATGTTTGTAGAAGCCGAGGACATAAAAAATGATCGAGAGAATCACAAGCATAAGCATATGTGTTAAATTTTAAAGGATAAGGGGAGAATTTTGAAAGCAATATCCATACAGTTATAGAGGAAAACCCACCCCTACACCCCTCCCAAGAGGGGAATTTTAAAGGCAGCGCAGAGAGGGGAATTATAAGAAAAAGTCCTCTCCTTGGAGGGGTGTAGGGGTGGGTTGTTTTTAATTGCTAATGATTTACCCATAACAGAATTAAACAATATTTTGTTCTTTACATGGCACTGCATTTTTGATATGTTAGTCATTGTAACAGAGGGAGTTATACTTAAATGTTTCTTTTACCAATTACGACTAATTTATTAAATTATGTAAGCCCATATGGAGGGATGAAAAATGAAGAGAAAAAAATCAGGAAGAACAAATAGTCAAAGTTTAGTTATCGCCTTAGCATTATTGTTTTGTCTCTGTTCAGCTTTTTATCCTTCTCACAGCTATGCAGGCTTATTTGACTGGCTGTTTCATCCAAAAGACACCAAAAAATCAGAGGCAGTCAAGCCAGCTTCTCAGACCTTTACAATCTCGAAAATAGAACCTGTTGCAAAAGATTTCATAAAAATAATCTTCTCAGAAAAATGTGATGCCAATGAACTCAGGGGTTTTTTGAAAATACTGCCTCCTCCAAAGATACAGTGGCATGAGAGCCACTCCTCGGCTAATGAGATAACGATCAAGGGTGAATTTAAGGCAGGACAGGAATATGC
>MHDW01000035.1:20041-22665 GCA_001803645.1 Nitrospirae bacterium GWC2_42_7
AGCAGGCAGATGATCCACGCTGATATAACAAATGTTGATGAACTGCTTCTTCAGGGCGTAAGGATACCGCCTGTTTTGGCGCCATGGGCCATGAATGAAATGAAAACACAGTTTTCATTCGAAAAATTCAAAGAAGCTGTTGATAAAAAGTATGCACTCATAAAGAATTTTCTGACCGGACGTGATGAGATGAAAGATTTTCTTGTTGACATAAAATACGACAGACAGCTGTTTTTTCCTGACAAAGAACCTAATAAAGCCAATAAGATCTCTATCCCGCTCGGTTTTAGGGAAGAAAGAGAAAAGGGAGCTGTTGAACTTATTTCTTTGAAGAGCAGTAAGAACAACCAGAAGGCAGAACCGGCAAACAGGCTTTTCAGGATCACAGACTTTGGAATATCCTATAAGATATCAAAAGATTCCCTGCTGATATGGATAACGTCACTCAATAGCGGCAAGCCGGTTGAAAATATATCTGTTATTGCTTTTCTGAAAGATTTATCAATAGTTCCCCTCGGCAGAACAGATGAGCATGGCCTGGTTCTTATTAATTATAATGAGGTGAGAAGCCGCTTTATGCCTGAAGAAAATAAGAGTGACTCTGTTCCTGTACCAATAAAAGATATTTCTTTTATAGCTGTGGCATCTCCATCAGATTCATCATTTGTTGAGATAAAACAGAACGGGACTATTAAGCCTGACTGGATAACACAGGCAAAGGCACCGGATGAAAAGATCAGGCTGTTGAAAGGCCATGTTTTTACTGAAAGGGGAATATACAGGCCAGGAGAAAAGGTTTATTTCAAAGGAACACTGAGGGAATACAGGGACGGAAAGATTCTTCCGCCCACATCCAATAAGGTTTTATTCACAATAATGAACTCAAAAGATGAAGAGATCTACAGGAAGGAAATTGTACTTTCAGACTTCGGGACCGCAAGTGATAATTTCGAGATAAAATCGTATTTTCCTCTCGGTACGTATACTTTAAACATGCAATTTGCAAAAACGCTGCAACAACCTCAGGCTGCCCGTCAAGAAGGATTTGAAGAAGATGATCGGTGGGATGGAGGCAGGAGAAGAAGAAACCAGGCTATAACTGACAACATTATTACAAGCACATTTGAGGTCCAGGAATTCCGGGCACCCCGGCATTTTGTTGAGATATCGTTCAAAAAGGAGAAGAAAAAGGATGAAAGCTTTATAAACCTCAACAAGGAAACAGAACTGCTTATATGTAATATTTCAGGGAGTTATTATGCAGGAGGCCCTGTCAAACACGGAAAAGTCCGCTGGAAGATCTACTACACTGATGCTGGTTTTGCAAGAAAGGAATTCCCTGAATTCAGCTTTGGCACAGCTGAGATTAAAGAAAAGGAATTGATCGAGAGCGGAGAGTCAATTCTTGATGAAAAAGGGAATCTGTCGGTTACCCTTCCATTGAGCAAGGATATATCGTCAGGACTTCATGCTATAGAGTTTGTTGCAACAGTCCTTGATTTTGACGGAAGGGCATCTTCAGATGCAGTGGTCTATCAGGAAGAGCCCGAATATCTGATAGGTATCAACAGACATGAAGAAGGTGTTAAGGCCGGTGATTCCCAGATGCTGAAGGCGATTGTGATAGACAGGAAAGGCAATAAGATCGAGAGCGGCAGCCTGGATGTCAGCGTTATGAAAAAGGAATATATGTATGTCAGAAAAAGAAACGAAGACGGAAATATATACTGGGAGGACAAGGAGGTATACAGAAAGCAGATCTCCACTGCGCTGAGCATAGAAAGATCAATTGCGCTTTTTGATTTTGATTTCCTGTATGGCGGAGATTATGTTATTCAATTTACCTACAAAGATAAAGCAGGAAGGGAATATTCCTCGAACACCAAATATCATGTTTATGGTTATTTCTACGGCTATGAATATGAAAGCAAGGACTTGAACTTCGAAAAGATGTCAGTAGCATCAGACAAAAAGGAATATTCATTCGGTGAAACAATAAAGGTCTATCTTAACCCTCATAAAAAACTTTCGTCCATTCTTATGACAATAGAAAGAGAGGGGATACTTCAGCACAGGACTTTAAATCTTTCTCCAGGACAGAAATATGTTGAGGTCCCTGTCGAAAATTCTTTTGCGCCGAACGTGTATATTTCCTTCCTTGGCATTGTACCGAGGGAAGATTTCCCTTCTTATACCGGACAGTTCGATGAAACTTCCCCGGGTTTTCTCTTCGGGGTTGTGAATGTTGAGATCAGAAAAGAGATCGAAACTCTGAAAATAGAAGTTAACAAAGAGGATTTTAAGCTGAAGTTTGAACCCGGCAATGAGGTTACGCTTAAGCTTTCTTCAGCAGACAAGTCCGGAAAAGGGATTGAAACTGAAATGGCTGTCTGCGTTGTTGACGAAAGCGTACTCGCCCTTACCGGTTTTAAGACACCTTCACTTGAGACCCTGCTGAAATTTATATCTCCATTATCGGTATTTACCGGGGAACTTCGTTCAGAACTTCTGAAACAGACTCCTTACGGATTCATAAGGAACGAACGCCTTACAGGCGGTGACGGCGGAGGAGGCGTGGATTTTTCATCAGGTAAAACAAGGAAGGACTTCAGGCCTGTTGCATT
>MHDW01000035.1:22680-23082 GCA_001803645.1 Nitrospirae bacterium GWC2_42_7
CAGAACGGACAAGAACGGATATGCTGAAGTGAAATTTACCCTGCCTGACACAATGACAACTTACAGGGTCTATGTTGTTGCCTGTGACAAAGGAAGCAGGTTCGCATCAGTTAAGCGCGACCTTCTGGTTGTGAAGGACTTTTATTTTGAACCCGGTATCCCAAGATTTTTCACTAAAGGAGACAGGTTCAGATTTTATGTGTCTGCTTTTAACAAGACAGACCAGGCAGGGACAGGCAGATTTAATCTTAAGAAGGACGCATTAGTGAATATCAGTACTCCGGATGAATATTTCAAGATAAAAGGGTTTGACAGGACCCTGCTTGCAGTGCGTGGAGAGGCTCTGAAGCCGGGTATTTCCACGCTTGCATTTACAGGAGATTTCAAGGAAAAGAAAGATGC
>MHDW01000035.1:23096-23772 GCA_001803645.1 Nitrospirae bacterium GWC2_42_7
TGATGTTGTCTTCGGCACAGTAAAAAATCAAGACAGAATTGGGTATAAATTTCCTGAAGGCACCAGCCAGATCAACTGGAGTGAACTGAATCCTGATGAAGTAAAGGCCCTTCTGACTATTTCCGGTTCTCCTTTCTTAAAAATGTCAAAGGCGCTCAGATATCTTCTTCATTATCCTTATGGTTGTGTAGAGCAGACAAGTTCCGGGATCATCCCTCTTGCAGGACTGAGGGGGTTGATAAAGGACGGATTGATTGCAGATATGACTTCTGCTGAGACCGACAAATTTCTTAAACCCGGCATAGAGAGACTGCTTTCGATGCAGACCAATGAAGGCGGATTTGGCTATTGGCCCGGTGATTTTCAGACAAACATGTGGGGAACGATATACGCTTCTTCAGCGCTTACACAAGCGAGACTTGCCGGGTTAGAGATCCCATCGGACAAAATGGATAAGGCCATTGAATATCTTAAGAAGGCTGTTAAAGAAGAGGGGAAGAACGATGCCACTTTCAGGGGATTTGCGTCTTATATTCTTTCTATGAACAATGCCCTTGATGAATCCATTTTCAGGGAAATATACAGGGACATCAAAAATATGCCGAGAGAGGGTGCTCTGCTCCTCATGCTTGCAGCAAAAAAAGGAAACCATCTGCCTGCAAAGGAGATCCCGGAA
>MHDW01000035.1:23813-24577 GCA_001803645.1 Nitrospirae bacterium GWC2_42_7
CGAGATACAAAACGGCGCCGCCTGCTTTTACTGGTACGGCCTGAGCAGCCCAGGATACCACTGCACCACCGGCAGTCTGCCCACGGATCAATGGATGCACCTCGCGGCGGTTTACAACGGAAGCGAAGTCAGGCTGTATGTGGACGGAGTCTTGAACAAGACAGTTACTGGAGTTACCGGCCCCGCGAGAGTTTCGCAGGGAGCGGTTCTGGGAATAGGCGCCAACAGACAGTCCGTGAACCGGTATTTTTACGGGAGAATAGACGAAGCCCGGCTTTCCAACGTCACCCGGTATGTCGGCTCGTTCTCCCCGTCCCTTTTACCGCTTTTGCCCGACGGCAACACCATTGGACTCTGGCATTTCGACCAGGCAAGCGGGAACGCCATAGACTCCGGGCCCTATTCCAACACAGCCACGCTTTACGGGAACACAAACTATCTCGAAGGAAAAACGCTCAGCGACACGCCTAGCATCCGGTTCGCCACGCAGGCCAACATTTCCGCCGCCTCCAACGACTCGAACTACTGGCTGTACTACGGCGCGGCAACCCCGTCGGCGGAGCGCAACAACGCGAGCCGGGTCTATTTGTTCTACGACGGCTTCGAAGACGGCAATTTGAACCGGTGGACTTCAGTCGGAACGCCTTCGGCCCAAACGTCAGCGAAGGTCGAGGGAACTTATGCGGCCTATTTTGACCACGACAGCATTGACGAGGTCCTTTACAAAAACCACGGCCTGAATTCGTCCAAATTAATCGAATTCT
>MHDW01000036.1:0-218 GCA_001803645.1 Nitrospirae bacterium GWC2_42_7
AACTTTGCTCTCATTATACTGTCTCACATCCCAATAAGCAGACAGCGTTGGAAGAAGCGCTGACAATGCTCTGTCCTTCTCTCTTTCTGAAATAAAGAGGTCTTCTTCTGATATCCTTATCTTCTCTGAGCGCTCCAGCGCAAGCTTATATAGATCATCCAGTGTATATACAGAATGAATAACAGAAGTTGGTCGCTGTTCAACAGTCTGCTCTGAAT
>MHDW01000036.1:312-7902 GCA_001803645.1 Nitrospirae bacterium GWC2_42_7
TTATAATTGTTTTTTAAGAGTCCATGCATCAGAAGCCGGTTAAGACCCTTTGCTGTTATGAACTTTTCGTCTTCTATAGCCATCGAAAGCACAATGCCCCTTATAGCGGACATTATAAGCTTTGCAGTTTCGCGGACATCGCACTTTCTGAATTCACCTATATTGATACCTTCTTTAATTATATCAGCGATCGTGCTTATCTGCCTCTGGAAATACTCTTTTCTTATATCCGAGCCGAAGGAGAAAGCGTGTTCTTTAATATGGATCAGGATCAGCCCCTTGTTTTTCATGGCATGATCAAGATGCATCTCGATTAATGCAGATAACTTTTCTGCAGGCGGTCCTTCTGATCCCACGATCTTTTCTGCCCTGCGGTTTTTTTCACTAATCCTTTCTTTGATAAGGCTCAGGTAGAGTTCTTCCTTGTTCTTAAAATAAAGGTAAACTCCCCCGATGCTGAGGCCCGAGGCCTTTGCGATCTCCCGGATGCTTGCATCTGCATAGCCGTGGCGCGAAAACACCTTTAAAGCTGCTGAGAGTATCCTCTTTTTTGACTCTATACCTGAACGTTTGTTCATATGAACCATTGTTCAGTATAAATTTAATCAGGAGTGGAAGTCAAATTGTCAGATAAGCATCTGTTTAAACCCACCCCTGCACCCCTCCAGGGAGGGGATTAATTATGAATACAGACCGGGTTTGGCCCCCTCTTGGGAGGGGTGCAGGGGTGGGTATTTTTGCTTCAAATTAACAGACAGAGTTTGGACTCTATTTATTGCACCGCGGGCAGAGGAATCTCCCTGTGAACCATGGGGTTTCGTGAGAGAAATCAGGTATAAGGTCAAGGAGCATCGGAGCGCTGCATGCAGGACATCTGAAGTTCTGAAGCTTGAAATCGGCTGATAGTTTCTTAGCGTCATAGGCATCTTCCCGTATCTCTACGTTGTAGTGTACGAAATCGTGTTCTGCAGGAATCTGGCTCAGGATTGTCTTGATTTTGTCAATAACCTCATTGGGTTTTGTGGTTGCCTTTACTATATAACCTGCGGCGCCGAGGTTAAGAGATTTTTCGACTTCCTCAGGTGCGCCCTTTGCAGAGAAAACAAGAACAGGTATCTTTGCAAGTTTAGGATCTGACTTTACGACCTGCAGGACTTTGTAGCCATCCATTATAGGCATCATCAGGTCAAGCAGAATAATATCGGGCTTATCAAGAGAGAGCGACTTTATCGCTTCCATACCGTTGTCCGCGGTAGTTACATGGAATTGTTCGAACGTCAACTTGTTCCTGTACATCTGCTGTACAGCCTTGGAATCTTCCACAAGAAGCACTTTATTTCTCATACGTCCTCCTGATATTTATTGTATATATTTTCAAGATTAAAAGTACGACTTATTTTTGTTCTGAGTTAAGGGATTCCTTGAGAGCTTTGCCGACCTTGAAATACAGGACTTTCTTGCCCGGAACATCCACGCTCTCTCCGGTCTTCGGGTTTCTTGCCTTTCTTGGATTTCTGGTCTTGAGACGGAAATTCCCAAAGCCCCTTATTTCTATTTTTTCACCGGTTATCAATGCTTTTTTGATGCTTTCAAATACAGTGTCTACCACGATCTCGGTCTGGTTTCTTGTGAGTCCTTCAACTTTTTCTGCAACCTTCTCGATAAGTACTGATTTGGTCATAAAAACCTCCTTTATGGCGTATATAAATATTTGATCTTCATTGTCGGGAACACGTTCGCTAACTCATCCGGGATCTTATTGCGTAGTATATCTGTTAAAGAGAATTTATCTTCTTTGGTCACAACATCAGGTTCGTCCTTGATCCCTACAAGGGTTGCAGCTGTCTTTATGGCATCTTCAAGTGTTCCAAGCTCGTCGATAAGGCCATTATCAACAGCCTGTTCTCCGGAGAATATCCTGCCGTCTGCGATCTCCCTGACAGTTTCTATCTTTATTTTCCTTCCTTCTGATACAGCTCTTATGAATTGTTCATGGACATTGTCCATCACTCCCTGAAGTATTTCTCTTTCCTCTTGTTTGATGCCGCGGAATGCAGAGCCCATATCTTTGTGCCTGCCGCTCTTTATTACCTCGGTCTTTATTCCTATCTTGCTCATAAGTCCCTCTAAATTCGGGATCTCAAGGATAACTCCTATAGAGCCTGTAAGAGTACCGGGGTTGGCGATTATCTTTGATGCAGGAGCAGAGATATAGTAACCTCCTGAGGCTGCGACAGAGCCCATAGAGACAACGACCTTCTTTTTTAAAACAGCTTTTTTCACTTCTGCATATATTTCCTGTGAAGGGGCCACTGCTCCTCCGGGGCTGTCTACCCTCAGGACTATGGCCTTTACTGATGAATCTTTTGTATATTCCTTTATCTCATCAACAATTTTTTTTGAATCCAGTATCGGGCCTTCTATTCTGACAAGCGCTATCCTGCTTCCGAGAGGGACGTTCTTCTGAAACAGGACTATAATAAAGCTGACTGCCATCATAACAATAAGCAGTCCGGCTATGATCAGACAGCCCTTTTTCAATTTTCAGTCCTTTTGAGGTTTTTCATGCTCAGTCCTATTTTCCTCTCTTCAAGGTCTATCCTTATTATCCTTGCCCATATTGTATCGCCTTCGTTTATTTCAGGGCTTTCTGTTTCAGGATGAATGATCTCAGTAGAGTATACAAGGCCTTCTACAGAACCTTCAAGTTCGAGGAATATCCCGAAGTCTGTGACCCTGAGGACCTTTCCCTCTACTTCATCTCCGAGCTTGAACTTTGATGGTATTATTTCAGTCCATGGGTCTGGTTCGAGCTGTTTTAAGCCAAGGGACATCTTTTCGTTTTCAGGGTCGAGGGTTATGATGACAGCCTCGACTTTTTGTCCCTTCTTAAGAAATTCAGACGGATGTTTTACATGCTTGGTCCATGACATATCTGAAATATGAATAAGCCCGTCAACTCCTTCAGGCAGCCCGATGAAGGCCCCGAAATCCGTCAGGCTCTTGACTTTACCGGTGATCTGCTGGCCGATGGTATAATGCTGCCTGATAAGTTCCCAGGGGCTTGGTTTTGTCTGCTTGATGCTCAGGGATATTTTCCTTTCTTCTTTATCAACTTTTATTATGACAGCTTCAATGGTTTCACCTATTGCAAGATATTTGGACGGATGTTTCGGCTTCTGTTGCCAGTCCATCTCCGAAATATGGACGAGCCCTTCAAGGCCTTCTTCGAGTTCGATGAAAGCACCGTAATCTGTGATGCTGACCACCTCTCCTTTTACTTTCTGCCCTGCCGGATATTTCTCATAAACCTGGAGCCATGGGTCAGGTTGTTTCTGTTTGTAACCGAGTGTTACACGTTCATTTGTCTTGTCATACTTAAGTATCAGCACTTCTATTGTATCCCCGACCACAAAAAATTCAGAAGGATGATTTATCCTGCCCCATGATATGTCCGAGATATGCAGCAGCCCGTCCAGTCCGCCGAGGTCTATAAATACACCATAGTCTGTTATGTTTTTTACAACGCCCTCAAGAAGCGTTCCTTCACTTATCTTCTCTATAGTCACACCTTTCAGTTTGACCCTCTCTTCTTCTATCACTGCCCTGCGGGACACGATGACATTTGAACGCTTGTTGTTTATCTTCAGTATCTTGAAGATAGTTGTCTCGCCTATAAGGCTGTCAGTGTCTTTAATGATCTTTGTGTCTATCTGTGAGCCGGGAAGAAACGCCCTGACACCGCCGATGTCAACAGTCATTCCGCCTTTTGTTTTCTCGATAATCCTGCCTTCAAGGGGGGTGCCGTCATGTTCTGCTTTTTCTATGATGTCCCATGTCATGATCTTCGAGGCATGGTCTTTAGAGAGTTTTACCATGCCTTCTGAATCTCTTATCTGTTCTATATATACTTCAATAGGGTCCCCTACATTTATAGAATTGAACTCTTTTGCAGAAAATTCATCTGCGCTGATAACACCCTCTGACTTGTATCCGATATCTACAATAATGCTGTCCTGTTTTTTGGCCAGCACCTTTCCTGTGAGAATGGCCCCTTCCTCAACCCGGTGAAAGGTCTCTGCATAAAGCTTTTCCATCTCATTGTTTTTAATATCCATTTCAGGATTCCCCTCCTATATCTCTGATTCTTTTCTCCACTTCTTTTATGATCCAGTTCGGCGTTGAAGCGCCGGCAGTAATTCCTACTTTTTTTGTCTTTTTAAACCAATTATCCCGTATCTCTTCGGCTGTTTCTATGTGATATGTTTTTACAGACAGGGACCGGCAGAGATTAGCAAGCTGTGTTGTGTTTGCACTGTTCTTGCCGCCGACAACGATCATCACATCCACCTTTTGAGCCATATTTTTCGTCTCTTTCAACCTTAAAGCAGTGGAATTACATATAGTATTATATACTTTAACCTCTTTAACATGTTCGACAATACTCGCAAGAACATGCTTCAACGCTTCAACAGGCTGGGTTGTCTGAACAACTATTCCAACCTTTGATTTAAGCTTCGGCAGAGGTGTATTTTCGTCGAGTACTATAACGTCTTCCCCTGCATAACTCACAAGGCCTTTGACTTCAGGATGATCACGGTCTCCGAGGATCACTACCTGATAACCTTCTTCTCTAAGTACACCGGCATATTGCTGGGCCTTTTTTACGAAAGGGCAGGTTGCATCTATTACCTTAAGACCGCGTGACACTATATTATCATAGAGCTGACAGGGTATTCCATGGGTCCTTATTATCAGTGCCTTTATATCATGCTTGTCGATATCTTCAATGTTTACAGGAGCGATGCCTTCGTTCTTCATCTTCTCGATGACCTGAGGATTGTGAATAAGCGGGCCTAAAGTGAAGATGCGGTTCCTGTTCTTTGGAGCAATATCAAAGGTGATATCAATTGCCCTTTTCACACCAAAACAGAATCCGGCTCTCTTTGCAAGAATTATCTTCATTTCTTAATTATCCCTGATATATCCCATGAGCTTGTTGATCACCTCTTCTATCGAGAGCCCGGAAGAATCTATAAGGCAGGCCTCATCGGCTTTTTTAAGAGGAGCAATGTCCCTGCCCGAATCTCTTGCATCTCTCTCGATTATCTCCTGTCTTATCCTATCTTCATTGACTTCAAAACCCTTTGAAATCAGTTCAAGGGAGCGCCTTTTCTTTCGTTCCTCAATCGATGCGTCAAGATAAAATTTTTTAAATGCGTGCGGGAATACAACTGTAGTCACATCCCGGCCTTCTGCAACAATATCAGCATTTACAGCAGAGTCTCTCTGTGTCTTCATAAGGAATTCCCGTACAGGCTTTCTGGCTGAAAAAACAGAAGCGAAATGACCGGCCTCAGGCGAGCGTATCTCAGAAGAAACATCATCACCATTCAGGAATATATGGCCATCGTTGAATTCCACATCAGTTTTCTGAAGTGCTGCTTCAATATCCCTATCAGAGGCTCCTTCCTTGAGTCCGAGTTTTATGAGGCTGATAGCAACAGCCCTGTAAAGGGCTCCTGTGTCAAGGTAATCAAACCCCAACTTTCGCGCTATCAGCTTTGCGATAGTGCTTTTCCCTGCGCCTGAAGGCCCGTCTATGGCTATGACTTTTTTCAAGATGAAAGTTTCCTTATGATATCAAAAAATGAAGGGAAAGAAATATTTACAGATGATATTCCGTTTATGGTTGTTTTCCCTTCTGATGCAAGAGCTGCTACTGCCAAAGACATGGCTATTCTGTGGTCTCCATGGCTTTCAACGTCTGCTCCTTTTAATTTTTCATTTCCCGTGATGCTGAGGCCGTCAGGATATTCTTCTATCTCTGCACCCATTTTTCTGAGTTCTGTTGCAATTGATCTTATCCTGTCGGATTCTTTTACCCGGAGTTCTTCAGCGCCCCTGATAGTTGTAGTCCCTTCTGCGAATGCAGCTGCAACGCACAGGACAGGAAATTCATCTATCAATGACGGAATTGATTCGCCTGATATCTGAATGCCTTTCAGCAGAGCCTTGCCTTTGCAGGAAATATCAGCAACAGGTTCGCCGGATACTTCACGCATATTGGAGATCTCTATCTTTGCGCCCATTTTCGAGAGTACGTCCAGGAGCCCGGTTCGTGTAGGGTTTATTCCAACACCTTTTGCTATGATTTCTGAATCGGGAATCAGAAGGGATGCAATGATAAAGAACGCTGCAGAAGAAAAATCACCCGGCACCTCCATATCTGCAGGCAGAAGGTCAGCCCCGCCTTTGACTGAAACATTTAGACCGCTGACTTGCAGCCCTGCGCCGAATGCAGGCAGCATTCTTTCTGTGTGGTCACGGGACCTTGCAGGCTCAACGATCACGGTTTCGCCTTCGGCATAAAGCCCTGCAAGAAGGATGGATGATTTTACCTGAGCGGACGCAACCGGCATTTCATATTTTATCGCGCTTAATCCTGATCCTTTTATGGCTAAAGGCGGATACCTGTTGTTGTCTCTTGCAGATATCCCTGCTCCCATCATAGTGAGCGGCGTGATCACGCGCGCCATGGGTCTTGTCCTCAAAGAACTATCGCCTGTAAGAACTGAAAGGAAAGGGTTGCCTGAAAGCACTCCTGTGATGAGCCTGATCGTTGTTCCGGAGTTTCCGCAGTCTATGATATTCAATGGTTCAGATAAACCATGCAGACCTTTGCCATGTATAACCAGCTCATAGCTCTCAGCTCTCAGCTCATAGTCAGACGATGATGAAATTCTTTCTTCGATTTGAATGCCGAGGGACCTGAAGGCATTAACAGTGCTTAAGGTATCTTCTGCCCTGAGGAAATTTCTTACTATACTTTTCCCTTGCGCGAGCGAGGAAAAGAAGACCGCCCTGTGGGATATTGATTTATCCGGCGGCGGAGAGAATTCACCCTTGAATATTCTGGGTCTGCTGATATCAATCCTGTCCAATACCTTCCCTCAGTGTCCGGGCTTTCCTGAACTCCTTTTCTATGGAAACAGGATCAGATGCCCTGAGATACTGGCCAAGCGTCTCCAGATTCTTCTGGAAAACAGAAATCATTTCTATAAGATTCTCCCTGTTCATTATACATATATCTCTCCAGAGCTCAGGCGAGCTGGAGGCAATCCTTGTTGTGTCCTTAAAACCCTGTCCGCAGAACTTAAGGTGTGATGTATCTATCTCTGCCACAGTATTCATTATATTATAAGCTATCAGATGTGGAAGATGGCTGACAGCTGCATAGACCTTATCATGTTTTTCAGGGGTCATGGTTATTACCTCAGATCCGAGGGCTTCCCATAAGCCGGTAACAGACTGAAGCGGACCTGCATCCGAATTTTCTGTCGGTGTTATTATGCACTTTGCATCCCTGAAGAGTTCTTCGTTTGAGGCGTCGATGCCGGAGCGGTCGCTGCCTGCAATAGGATGTCCACCGATATAATGAACACCTTCAGGCATGAGCTTTTCGAGCTCATATACGAGCTTTCCCTTTACACTTCCTGCATCAGTCACAACAGCGCCTTTTTTAAAAGACCTCGAGGCCTTCCTGACTATATCCTGAAATGAACCAACAGGAGAAGAGAGCATTATAAA
>MHDW01000037.1:0-321 GCA_001803645.1 Nitrospirae bacterium GWC2_42_7
AAACATGTCGGAATTCCAAAATATGTTATTGAGAGACCGGCTATTACAGGCCCTATCAGCCTGGCCCCATGGAAGGCAGCTGAATTAAGTGCAATGGCGTTAACAATATGCCCCTTCCCTACCATTTCAATTAAAAATGACTGCCTTACCGGTATGTCAAAAGCATTAATTGTGCCGAGAAAAAAAGCCAGCAATGAAACATGCCATACAGTGGCAACATCCAAATTCACGAGTATTCCGAGCGTTAGCGCCGGAACAATTGACAACCCCTGAGTTAACAGTAGAATGTTCCTTTTGGGAAATCTGTCAGCAACAATACCC
>MHDW01000037.1:332-652 GCA_001803645.1 Nitrospirae bacterium GWC2_42_7
AAAAAGCAGTATAGGGAGTGATGCTGATGCTGCGACAATTCCAAGATAAAAAGGTGATTTTGTGAGACTGTAGACAAGCCACCCCTGTGCAACAGACTGCATCCATGTCCCTGACAATGAAATAAGCTGTCCTATCCAGAACAACCTGAAATCCCTGATATATAGTGACGAAAATCTTTCTGAACTCTGCATGATTTATTTTATATTAAAACATTGTTACAATAATTCTGTTTATTTGCAAGCCTGTTGCATCTATAATAGAACAAATATGAATCAACGAAATGAACAAACCCGCAGCAAGCTGCGAGATATCAAATCCG
>MHDW01000037.1:660-2136 GCA_001803645.1 Nitrospirae bacterium GWC2_42_7
GCTTGTCCGGAATCTTTCTTAAAGAAGGATTCCGGACCTGCCTACCGGACAGGCATGCGCGTTTTGCTTGCGGGAATGACAAAAAGAAATTTAACTCCAAATCAGAGCACCGAGAATTCTTTTGGTTAATATGCTCATACACAACAAATGCTTTCTAAAATTGAACTTCTTTTTAGTTTTCAATTTTCTGTGCTTATTCATTTTTTTCTTTCTTGTATTTAATGATCTCTCCTGCGCATCCAGCGAAAAATTAAGGGTAGTCGCGAGCATTGCGCCTCTTGCTGATTTTGCAAAACAGGTCGGCGGTGATAAAGCAGATGTTCTCTTGTTACTGCCTCCGGGAGCGAGCGGGCATACCTATGAACCTTCTCCCAGAATGATGCAGAAAACTTCTAAGGCACAGGTCTTCATTAAGATAGGCGCCGGACTTGAGTTCTGGGCAGACAAATTGATCACTGCAGCAAACAGAGATGTCATTGTTGTGAATTGTTCAGAAGGCATTGAACTTATAGAAGGCAATGGGCATTCTCATGACCATGACAAAGGATTCAAACTCAACAACATTCATACTGCAGATCCCCACATCTGGCTTGATCCTGTCATTTGCATTACAATAGTAAAGAAGATAGAAGATTCCTTTTCAAAAGCAGACCCTGTTAACTCTTCATATTATAAAAAAAATGCAGCTGCTTATCTAACTAAGTTGTCAGCACTCGACAGAGAAATAGAGGAAAAGGTAAAAACATTCAGTATAAAGGAATATGTTACATTTCATCAGGCCTGGAACTATTTTTCGAGGAGATACGGCTTAAGAGTTGCCGGAGTAATTGAAGAAAGCCCCGGGAAAGAACCTTCACCAAAACATATCAGTAAGATACTAAAAGAGCTTAAAAGGATAAATATTAAGGTTGTTTTTGCAGAGCCGCAGTCCAGTGCCAAAATTGCTGAGGCAATAGCGCGGGAAGCTGGTGGAAAGGTGCTAACTCTCGATCCTGTCGGCGGACAGAAAGACAGAGAAACTTATATAGAATTAATGCGATATAACCTTGCAGTATTAGAAAAGGCGATGAAATGAGTTCAGCAATCCAGATAGAAAACCTGTCTGTTGTTTTGAAAAACAAAGAAGTACTCAAAAACATAAACCTCAGTCTCGGAGAAGGTCTTTTCCTGGGCATTGTAGGACCCAACGCCGGTGGAAAAACAACTCTCATACGGGTCATACTGGGCCTCACCATACCCACATCCGGTTCTGTAAGCATATTCGGACATAGTCCTGAATCTTTGTCAGGCAAAGATGCGGTCTTCGGATATTTACCGCAACATCTAAATATAGACCCGAATTTTCCGGCAAGCGCCCTTGACATCGTGTTAATGGGAAGATACAAAAAAGCCGGTTTTCTAAGATGGCCCGGGAAAAGAGACAAAGACAAGGCATTAGAATTCATGGCCATGATGGGCATTGAGGACCTGAAGAAT
>MHDW01000037.1:2167-10014 GCA_001803645.1 Nitrospirae bacterium GWC2_42_7
TAGCAAGGGCCCTTGCAGGCGAACCTAAAATTCTCATACTCGATGAGCCGAGCACAGGAATAGATGTAGTGGGACAGGAGGATTTTTATCATCTCTTAAAAGGCCTTCAGAAAAAAATGAACCTTACAATACTAATGGTCTCACATGATATAGGAGCTGTCACCACATATGTAGACGAAATTGCCTGCTTAAATATATTGCTCCACTTCCACGGAAATCCGCTTGGAGCTTTGAATGAAAACGTAATGACCTCGCTCTATGGAAAAAATGTTGATATGCTGATGCATTCTGATGTCTGCGATAAATGCGAGAGGCTCAGGACATAATGTTGGAAATACTCAGTTCTCCGTTCATGCAAAAGGCCTTTGTTGCCGGAATTCTCATCAGTATAATGACAGGCATAATCTCGGTCTTTATTGTTCTAAGGAAAATGTCTTTTATCGGAGCAGGTATCTCGCATGCAGCCTTCGGAGGAGTTGCGATCGGTTTTGCCGCAGGAATAAATCCTTTATTAACAGCTTTGATCTATACGATATTTGTGGCCCTTGGTATTGAACGCACAAGCAGGAAAGGTAAGATATCCGAGGATGTCTCTATCGGTATATTCTATTCTGTTTCCATGTCCCTCGGAATAGCTATCATCAGCCTGTCGAAATCATACAATATCGATCTTTTCGGATATCTGTTCGGTAACATACTTGCTATTACAGACGAAGAGATCCTGCTAACATTAATTACAGCAATAGTTGTAGTTCTTACGATCATAATATTTCTGAAAGAACTTTTTCTTCTTACCTACAACGAAGAAATAGCACAGGTCAGCGGTGTGAGAATAAGACTGTTAAATTCTGTATTTCTTATTGCCCTTGCGGTCTCAATTGTAATATCAATTAAGATCGTCGGCATAATCATGGTCTCTGCCCTGCTCGTAATTCCCGGAGCAACAGCACGCCTGTTTGCGAAGAACCTCCTGTCCATGATCGCCCTGTCCTGTCTTGCCGGAACGCTCTCAGTGATAGCCGGACTGTTTTTATCGTATGAGTATGATATCGCTTCAGGGGCCTGCATAGTCCTTACATCAGCTGCAATTTTCTTTATATCTCTGATCATCAAAAAAAAGGCGTAGGTTCGTATAAAATTGATATTTTGTAAATAATTCTTTTAACAGGAGCTGGCCATGATGGAAAACATAAAACCTTCCCTTAATTTTACAGTCATATGCGATGATGCAAGACAGGAAGTTGGTGGAAAGATAAGCCTGATGGGCTTATTCGAAAACATATACTCAACCAGTTTTCCCGCTTCACATCCGAGACTTGCCATCATGAATGAATGGTCTGATGGAAAGGGTGAATTCGAGATAAAACTACAACTTCTTTCCCCTGACAAAAAGACAGTTATCCGTGAAATATCTTCAAAACTCACCCTCAAAAATGTAAATGTAAGGCACAGGGACATATCCATCCACCTGAATATTGATTTCCAGGCTCCCGGAACATATTGGGTAGAGAATTTTCTCGATGGAGAAAGGATGAACTCTTTTCCCCTCAATGTTGTTCATGTCAAAAAACAGGCGATTCATTAAGATCTTTGTTAAAAGGCGCTATTTATGAATTACGTGATCGTAGGCAACGGTGTCGCGGGAACAACCGCAGCTTCAGCCATCAGAAAGACCGACAGCAATGGCAAAATAACGGTAATTTCTGATGAGCCATATCCATTCTATAGCCGAATAAGGCTTGTCGAGTTTCTGGCAAACGACCTTGATGCAAATACCCTGACAGTAAAAAAAGAAAGTTGGTATATCGAAAATAATATCAGCCTGATTCTTAACACTTCTGTATCCAGAATAGATCCAGATAAAAAAGACGTTGTTTTATCGTCAGGGGAAACTATTAAGTATGACAAACTGCTTCTTGCAACCGGCGGATTATCCTTTGTTCCCCCAATTCCAGGTTCCGGGAAAAAGGGCGTATTTACCCTCAGGACATTAAAAGATGCTATCGCTATAAGAGATTTTGCAAATGCCTCGAACCATCGGATAATCTTTGTTGGTGGAGGAATCCTCGGGCTCGAGTCAGGCAATTCACTCATTAAAACAGGCAATATGGTTTCCGTAGTAGAACATTCCCAAAGGCTTTTGCCGAGACAAATGGATATGGATGGGGCTGAAATACTCAAAAAACAGATGGAGAAAATGGGGTTCAGTTTTTATCTCGGAGTAAAAACAAAAGAGATAACCGGGAATGAATACGCAAAGGCTATCATATTCGAAAATGGCGAAACCCTTGATTGCGATATGATAATTATTTCAGCAGGCGTCAGACCGAACATATCTCTGGCAGAACAGCTTGGGCTTAAAATCGAAAAAGGTCTTATTGTAAACAATCGAATGGAGACGGAAATCCCTGGCATATACGCTGCAGGAGATCTGATCCAGCATAATGGAATTTACTACGGAATATGGCCTTCTGCAGAAAAACAAGGTGAAATTGCAGGAATTAACATGTCCGGCATTGAAGCTCAATATCAAGGGACAACAAGGACTAACAGGCTGAAAATAATGGGTATAGATCTTCTTTCCATCGGAGATATAGACCCTGAAGGTATAAAAGAATCGATAGTAATGAAGGACATGCAGAACTTCATTTACAAGAAGCTTGTGATCGAAGACAATAAAATAATAGGGGCCATACTCTATGGCGACCAAAAAGATATGAATAAAATTCTTAATGCAATAAGCAACAGTACAGATATAAGCAACATAAGGACAAAGCTTGAACTATGGGATTTTGAGAAACTTTAAGAGATGAGAATTTTTACAAGAATTGATGTGTAGATTACTTCATTAAGCTCTCAATAAATTCCTTTATTTTCACTTTTTGCTTGCTATCCATATCAACAAACATTATTCCGATCCCAATTCCCTGATGACAATACTTGACTTCTGCCTTAAGCGTGATCTTCTCGCTTTCTAATGGTATTGTGACTTTAACCATATCAGCTGTCTTAAAAAACTGAGTTGTATTAACAAAAAGACCGCTCTCACATATATCTGAGGAGGTACATGACATTGTGTCATCCAAAGAAATATCTTTAATAAAAAAAACTCTCTCGTGTGCTCTTTCTTTTCCGGTCTCTTTCATCATTTATCCATAATTATACTATAAACTCAATCCGGTAAATATATTTTATTTTGCGATGTCCTTTCACATATTCAAAAAAATAAATGGCGGAGGGGCAGGGATTCGAACCCTGGGTGGAGTTGCCCCCACAACGATTTTCGAGACCGTCCCATTCAACCACTCTGGCACCCCACCAATAAAAAAGTGAATAGTAAATAGTGAATAGTTTTTAGTTTAAATCAAAATAATAAAATTAGAAAGACAGACTTTTCTGAAAACTACCTGCGCTCAACAAAAAACCTCTTTAGGATCTTCGAGCATTCGTCTTCAAGTATCCCTGACACAATCTCAACCTGATGATTTAACCTTTTGTCATTTAGAATATTATAAAGACTCTCAGCACCTCCGGCTTTTGAGTCCTTACATCCATAAACAAGTCTTTTTATTCTTGAGTTAACAATTGCTCCGGCACACATTATACAGGGTTCTTTTGTTACATAGAGCGTAGCACCGGTCAATCTCCAGCCATCCCCTTTTGAAGCGCCTTTTCTTAGTGCAAGGATCTCAGCATGGGCTGTAGGGTCTTTAGAAACTTCTCTAAGGTTATGCGCCTCTTCTATAAGTTCTTCGTCCAAAGTAAGCACAGCCCCTACAGGAATCTCGCCCTCCTGAAAAGCAAGGCCGGCTTCTTTCAAAGCCAGCCTCATAAAATAAATATCATTTTCCGAACTATTCACTGTTCGTTGTGAATTATTAAATCTCTCATATGGCGCGCCCTGAGGGATTCGAACCCCCGGCCTGCAGATTCGTAGTCTGACGCTCTATCCAGCTGAGCTAAGGGCGCACACCATAGATATTATCCTTTTTTAACTCCATTCTTGAGAAGAATGCTGTATTTAGGATGCTCAAAAGGATGTATTGTCGGGAACTTAAGAAAAAGCGTTCCTTTGAAAATCTCCTTGTCATTCTCAAGGACCTTTATTCTAACAGCAGGATTATTAGGCTCATTTGACATGGATGTAAGAGTAAGTCCGTCCATCTTGAAATCCGGGAGGAATTCACCTACAGATATTTTCAGGTCAGAATCCGGTAATTTAAGGTCGCTGTTAATATTTACGGTATACTCTTTCATCTTCCTCGCTGTTTTGTCCTCTACAACCAGAACTACAGCCTTCCATTTTCCCTTGACCGAATCAGGAACTGTTACAACTGTCTCACCCTTTGGCATCATTGCCTGATGTCCCTCTTGTCCGGGTTGCATCTGTCCCGGCATACCCTGCTGCATCTGTCCCGGCATACCTGTCTGCGGAAACACCGGTTTCTCCTCTTTCTTCTTGCATGCGCCAGCAGCTAAAATAAGCGCAAATCCGCATGCTGCTGCTATCAACGTTCTCTTCATAAATAACCTCCTCATTTTTTAAGTTAAAAGTAAAACCTTCAACCTTTTTTAAATACATTTTACAGTAATCTCTGCCTTAAATGGCGGAGAGGCAGGGATTCGAACCCTGGGTGAGGTTTAACCCCCACAACCGCTTAGCAGGCGGCTGCCTTCGACCTACTCGGCCACCTCTCCCGAGACAGGATATAATACCAACTCAGTTTCTTTTTTGTAAACCAGGATTCATTAATGCAGGATTAAATCCATTACTTCTTCTGTCTGCTTTTATAATCCTCGATCGCCTTTTTTAATGCATCTGCGCCAAGATTGGAACAATGCATCTTCTGTGGAGGAAGTCCCCCCAGGGCATCAGCAACTGCTTCTTTGGATATAGCAAGCGCTTCTTCAAGTGTCTTACCCTTTACCATCTCTGTTACCATACTGCTCACTGCAATGGCAGATCCGCAACCGAATGTCTTGAATTTGGCATCAACAATACGGTTGTCTACGACCTTGATAGAAATCTTCATTGTATCACCGCAGGTCGGATTTCCTTCGATACCTACACCATCCGCATCCTCCATATCTCCTACGTTCCTTGGATTTGTAAAATGGTCCATCACTTTTTCACTGTACATGATTCACCTCCATCTTTATCTCCCCAGCCTTGAGCAAACGGGGATATCTCTCTGAGTCTGCTAATAACTGCCGGAAACTCTTTAAGCAGATAATCTATGTCCTCTGAAGTATTTCCCATGCCTAAACTGAATACTATTGAGCCCTGTGCAAGCCCAGCTGGAACACCCATAGCAAGCAATACAGGTGAGGCCTTTAAGGCCTTTGATGAACAGGCAGAACCGCTTGCTGAGAAAATTCCCTTTGCAGCAAGAAGAAGAAGCATCGCCTCCCCTTCTATGAATTCCACACAAAAGCTCACATGCCCGGGAAGTCTGTTTTCCCTGTCACCGGTCAGAAAAACGTTTTTCTCCTCCGTCAGAGTATTGATTATCCTGTCTCTTAGAGGTTTCAAATAATCCATCCTCATCTGCAGTTCTGCCTTCGCCATTTCAGCAGCCTTTCCCATTCCGACAATTGCAGGGACATTCTCTGTGCCGGCTCTTCTGCCTGACTCCTGAATACCGCCATAGATCAGTGGAACTATCCGCATCCCCTGTTTCACATAAAGAGCGCCAGCCCCTTTAGGGCCATAAAACTGATGGGCTGCTATACTTAAGAGATCAACTCCAAGGTCTTTGACATCAACAGGGATATTCCCGGTTGTTGCAACCGCATCTGTATGGACGATTATTTTTTTCTCTTTTGCAACTTTAACGATCTCTTTTAGCGGCTCTATTGTGCCCACTTCACTGCTTCCATGAGTAACAGAGATCAAAACAGTTTCCTTTGTTATTGCTTTCCTGACAGCATCAGGGGAAACAAAACCTTTTTTATCTACAGGGAGGTAAGTCACTACAAATCCGCTTTTCTCAAGAAACCTTGCGGAATTCAGTATGGAATGATGCTCCATTCTCGAGACAATTATATGCTTGCCCTCGTTCTGTTTTGCAAGTGCTATACCTCTAAGCGCAAAATTATTGGCTTCAGCTCCGTTTGCGGTAAAAATGATCTCTGCAGGTTTTGAGTTTATGAGTGCCGCTACTTTTTCCCTTGCTTCTTCAATCGCGTTCTTTGCCTTTGAACCATACTCATAAATGCTCAAAGGATTGCCGAACTCTTCTTTGAAATATGGCATCATTGCCTCAAGCACATCCGGATGCAGGGGGTTGGTAGCAACATGGTCAAAATAATATTTTTTCATAATTTACCTCGCAGTCTTTTTTATATAAAACTTAAAAAAATCATCTGTTTCTTCCATGCCAAGGAACTCATTCCCTGTTTTTTCACACCATGCAGGGATATCCTCAAGCGCTCCGTCATAGTCTGTCATAATTTCGAGTATCTGCCCCTGATCAAGCTCTTTCATCTGCTCCTCCAGTTTCAGAAGATGCATAGGGCACATCATATAAACTATATCTGTTGTAACATCCGGTTTTACATTCTCTACAAATTTCATACTTCTGTATCTTAATGTGCAATAACCTTCCCTGTATTTTTTTTCCTGCTGCTCTTATTTATTTTAATGAACTGTTTGCCGTCAAAAAGATCCTGAAGGGTCATGGTATCCAGAAATGATTCTATTTTTTCACCGAGAGATTTCCATAAAAGATGAGTAACACACCCTTCAACCCTTATGCAGCCCTCCTTTGGGTCGAGACATGATGTTATGGCAACGGGACCTTCAAGCTCCCGAAGTATTGCGCCTATACTAATTTCAGAAGGCTTCTTATCAAGTATATAACCGCCTCCCGGGCCTTTTATGCTTTTTATTATCCCTGCTTTTCTCAGGCTGTTCAGTATCTGCTCAAGATATGCTACGGAAACATCCTGTCTTTCATATATCTCCCTGATCGTTACAGGCCCATTTGCTGAACCTCTTGCTATTTCGAACATTGCCCTTACACCATACTGTCCTTTTGTAGATAATCTAAGCATATTCTAAATTATAATAGTTTAGTAATTCTGTCAAGTATTCTGGACATAAAAAAGCGGTATTGACGAAAAAAATAAATATGAAGGCAGGCTTCAGGCTATTTCAGAACAACCTCTACAACATCTCCGATAGATATTCCAAATTCTGATGATGCATTCCCCTCAAACACATAAAATTCAAGAAGATCTGAACTGTTCATCAGTGAATGCAACCCTTTTTCATTTGTTTTCGAATAATAGACCTGTAATGGGACCTCTCTGTTTTTCAACAGGATCTTGATCTCAGCAGAGGGATTCGAGTTTTTGAGCCTCATAATTCCAGAGGAACTTATATTTGTAATAGCATTTCCGAATCTGTCAATAAATATCACTTCTCCTTGAATTTTTTCTCCCATTATCTGAGAAAGCGGAAGAGGGATCTTCACATAATCTGTTATCGGGTCTCCGAAGTTATTGATCTTAACTCCTTTTGAAAGGTAGGCTCCGACAGGTGCAAAGATATCCCTTGCCTGAAAAGTCGAGCTGCCTTTCTTTAAAAAATAATGTTCTGCTGAAATATTTATTACCTGCAATGACTCGCTTCCGCTGTTATATACTCCGGAGAATACGCCGTTATCAGGCCCTATGAAATAATAATTATCGGTCATCACAAGTATCGACCGTCTGGCAGAACCAACCCCCGGGTCAACCACAACAATATGGATCGTATCCTTAGGAAAAGCATCGAAGTTCATGCTGATAGTTAAGGCCGCTTCCTTAATGTTATATGGTTTTATGCCATGAGTCAGGTCAAC
>MHDW01000038.1:0-294 GCA_001803645.1 Nitrospirae bacterium GWC2_42_7
CCTGATATCCCTTTCTTAACAAGTCCTATGATCTCCTCAATATGCTGAAACCCTATTCCCCTCAGGCCCTCGGTCTCCTGTAGCGCACGTCTTAAAACCCTTCGCAATATAACTGTCTCCATAGCCTCCATCGGCGAAAGGAACAGCTCGATCCTCTTTTGCGTCTTTCTGCTGATAAGTTTCATCAGGGTCTTTGTTACGATTATCTCTAAATAGCGTTCTTCTTCCTGAAGAATAGACATTGTGTTCTGAAGAGAATTCAGGAGATTCGGATTAATTTCTTTAAGCTCAGGC
>MHDW01000038.1:310-9079 GCA_001803645.1 Nitrospirae bacterium GWC2_42_7
GCCTGTTCCTGATATAGTCTGTCTTCAGGTTTGATGAATCAATAGCATAAGCGATCTTTCTGCTCTCAAGATATTCCTCTATCTCGCTGCGGCCTGTCTCAATAAGCGGTCTGATGATATGCTTTGTAACAGGAGGTATGCCGGTGAGTCCTTTTGGCCCGGTTCCCCTTAGAAGTCTCATAAAAAAAGTCTCTGCCTGATCATCAGCGTTATGCGCAACAGCGATCCTGTCTGCCCTTATTTCAAATGCTGTTTCCTCAAACATCCAGTATCTTAACTCTCTCGCAGCCTCCTGCCTGTTAAGACCTTTCTCTTTTTCATGGGATCTAACGTCGATCGACTTTACAATGAAGTTTATACCGAGTTTCCCGCATAGCTCTCTGCATAGATCGATCTCAGCAGGTGTTTCAGCAGGCCTTAGTTGGTGGTCAACATAGACAGCATGTATGGTCAGGTTATATTTATCTTTTATTTCATTCAGAAGATGCAGGAGACATACGGAATCCGGCCCGCCTGAAAGACCGAGCAAAACGATCTCTCTGCCGACAAGCATAGAATGGCGTTCGATCGTTTTGATAATTTTGTTGATCAGATCAGGCTCTTTCAATATTATTCATTCACTTTCAATGTATTTAATCCAGGACAGGTAATAATTATATTATTATAGAGTAAGTACATACAAGCGACGATATCCTGAAAACAGATAGAACAAAGACAAGATGAAAACAAAAAAACCAGAAACTCAGCCAAAAAAGAAGAAGAAAGATAATTCTTCTATAAGAAACATCCATGCAGATCATTCAAAAGCTTTTGGGGACAAGGGCACAATTTGTAATGAACAACCCCGCAGCAAGCTGCGAGGTATCTTAAATCTCCCCTCCCTTAAGGGGAGGGGAATAAGGGGAGGGTGAAACATCATTCCAACACCCTCTCCCTCACCCTCCCCCCTCAAGGGGGAGGGAATATGAGGCAACCCCGATGCAGAGCATCGAGGAATTATTTTAATTAATACAGACTGTGTTTTAAGGAAGAAATCACACTGCTTCGGGTTTGAAGGATGTCCTGGATTCAAATCAAGGTAAAATTACTTCAGGTCAAAAAGCTTTGAAAGTCCTTCAAGTGCTCTTTTATGAGAAGGGTTATGCTTCAGGGCGTTTTCGAAAGTATTCTTTGCCCTTGTCTTAAACCCGAGTTCCTGATATATATGTCCGAGTTCCGCAATATAATCAGAATTCTCAGGGGCAAGCTTTATAGCCTTATGGATCGCTTCTTCTGCATTCTTTACTTTTTTATTTTTAAGTAGCGCCATTCCATAATAGAAATGATAATCAGGCACAGTTTTATCCAGATAGACTGCCTGTCCGAACAGGACAAGGGCCTGATCATAGTTGTTTGTTTTTAAATAGCTTCTGCCTTCCCTGAATCTCATTCTTGCAAGTTCCTGATTGCTCTTGACCTGTTCAGCATCAGGCGGCGAGGCCGGTGCAGTGGCCGGACGGGACTGATGAGTTTTCTTCTGCAGGCTGAGGACCCTGTATGCCTCGTTTATATAAGCAAAAAGCGTATTTAATTTTCCTTTTAAAGATTCGGACTGAAAACTGAGATGCCGGTCAGGATGAAATTCTTTTGCCATTTTATGATAAGCACGTTTTACTTCTTCAAATGTAGAGTCTCTGCTTATATCAAGAACGCCGTAATGGCCCAGCTTATCGAGGTTCCTGTGCAGTCTCTCTATCTTATCCACAACTACAGGGTCATCCTCTGTTTCAGGCCTGTCACATATCTCCTCTACGCATATCGTGGGATTTATCACGCCCTTGTCAATGACCTCGATTATCTGTGTATTAAAAAGCGCAAAAATGATTTTCAGGGTCTCTGACTCAATAAGCGGGGAACTCCTGAGGATCTCATTAATTGACCTCTGTCCGTCTACAAGTGAGAGCACCTTCCTGTCCTCTTCACTGAATTTAATTTCCTGAAACAGGTTCAGGGGATTTGAAGAAAAATATACTATCGAGTCCTTTAGCGGGGAATGCCTCTTTATTTTGGCAATATCATCTATTGTTTTGATGCCCCTGTAAATAAGGCTGCCTGTGCTGAGCTTGAGTATGACGTCTTCATCCGGCAAGGGCTCATCCCTAAAAATAAAACTTCCATCTTCAAGATGAAAGAGATCCAGTATTATTTTTTCAGCATAATTTTTAACAAATTCGATCAGTTCTGACGGCGTAATATATCCGAGTTCCACAAGCGCAGCGCCATGCCTCTTGCCTGTACTCAGCATCAGCTCAGAAGACTTCTGGTACTGCTCCTGATTTATCTTCCCCATCTGCAGAAGCATGTCCCCCATGCGTTCGTTTTCACTGTCCGTAGTCGAAAAAATAGCATCGCCCTGTTTAAAGAAAACTTTCTTGTTTCCTGAACTTGATTCAATATACAGAGAACCGGTCCTTCCTAATCTCTGTATCCCTATGAGAATGTCAGAAAGCCTGAAGTTCTTGAGATCTCCTGTCAAATCGCCGAGTTTTCGGATGCCGAGCCTTGTACCTGAAAACATCTCCGTAGCCCATGCGATCCTGGTTTTTGTATCAATGCCGAGGGTACTTACCTTGACTGCAATCTCATCTGTGGCAGGGCTGAACTTATCTTTTAAAACCATCCCGAGGCCTTCAACAGAATAGTCCACTATCTTGCCGGACATTAACTTTCCGGCAATCATAAGATCACAGTCAGAATTCAATCTGTATCTCGGAAATACCCTTTTATTGGTGAAGTTTGGGGAGACCATAAAAAATAATAACAATTTCAGGGTATCAGGTCAATGAAATTATGAAAATCCGAAATTGTCAGGGGTTGTCAAATATATTCAGGACATTTTGTCCCCTTCATCCTTGCCTCACTGTGTTGAGTGTTTATTATGTTAAAAACAGGGAAAGAGCATCGGGCTTCTTTAGCAGGGAAGACCAAAAATGGAGGTCAATGGATAAAAAAACAGCCCTACTATTCTTTGTTAAGTGTCTGCTACGATGGTGCAACGGCGCGACTTTCACCTGATACTCCGCAGCGAGATGATACTCTGCGATGTGAGGATTACTGTTTGAATCCTTGCAGCCGACCTCGCCCTCTCCCTTGAGGGCATGAAGTTAAGGAAAAGGCTTCATAAGACACCCTCCCCTCAGTCCCCTCCCCTCAAGGGCGGGGAAGTAACTACCCATACAAAATGAGAAAGAACCCTTTTTTCAGACCCATACTACCTCTACAAGATGCTCTACCTTCTTGAACTCCGGATCTCCGGTTACAACCGCTGCCTTGTGCTCAACAGCCGAGGCGAGCGCAAAGCAGTCCGCATAGGATATGCTGAACTGGGCCTTGTATTCAGCAGCCTGAAAGATAAGGCTGTTCGGAACAGGAAGGACTGTGAATTTCAGGCGTTCGATGTGAGCGAGCACCTCGATCTTCTTCTGGTCTCCGAATTCCCTTTTTGTCGAGTATATGATCTCTCCAAGATTTATGGCATTTAGATACTTCTGTAAATGCGTTTTCTGTATCTGCTCCAGCAGACGCATGACTTTTTCATGCCCGGCGTCGGCCTGAAAGAACTTGAGCAGAGCATGACTGTCGAAGAGATAGGCCCCCTTGAGGGTCATTTAAAATCACCTTTTCGCCCTTTCAGAAGATGGCCCGCAAGTGATGGCCTGGCCGGCAGAATGCCGCAGGCTGCTTTGACCGGATCGTTGACAGGGGGTATGAGATAGATTATGCCTCCGTACTCCATGATCTGCATTTCCGTACCCGGTTCAATGTGGTGCTTCTTCCTGATCTCAGCTGGAATAACGATCTGTCCTTTGGACAGGGTTTTGACAGTAGCCATAATATTCCTACCTTTCTCTTATTGGTTATACGTTTTGACAATATTGTATAACGCATCACTACTCTTGTCAATT
This sequence comes from Nitrospirae bacterium GWC2_42_7, assembly GCA_001803645.1. GTDB lineage: Bacteria > Nitrospirota > Thermodesulfovibrionia > Thermodesulfovibrionales > UBA6898 > GWC2-42-7. The sequence goes on from MHDW01000038.1 coordinate 4,255, forward strand.
ACGCTTCTACTCCCAATCTTTACCCGCAATCCTCAGATTTACAAGGGAAGGACTCTTAAATCACGTGAATACCCTGCGGCAGAGACCACAGGGCATCTATTATTTTGAATTTTATTTAGGGTGTATAAGTTTTTAACCCACTTAATTCATGAATTTCTCAGAAGCGGGCGAAAAAATACTTGAATGTATAAGATCTAAAGTTACAGACAATGACACAGTGTCATGGAAACGGAGATTATGAATCCCCTACAACTTGAGGATTTCAAGAATTTTTTTAGCCGTATTTGAGAAATGCACAACTGGTTTATGAATAATCCGGGCTGTAGGATTATTCAGCAGGCAGGGTCAAGTCCACAACTTGTGCCTGATCGCCAAGCACTCCCATATCTTTTCCGTCCAGGTTTATCCTGATCCCACCTGCATTTCCTATCCTCAGATAAACCTTTCCAGGGAATTCCAGTTTGTCCGACTCGTTAGGGTGTAAAAATATCTCCTCTGTCTTGCCGTTTTCGTATTTTATTAATATCCATGTATTCTCGCTTGCAGTAATATCCAGAGAATGCCCTTTGCTCCCAGGGACAACCTGCTTAGTCTCTTTTACAGCGGGTTTGGTTTCATCAACAGCAGTCTTGGTTTCTTTCACAACAGGCATAATTTCATTGACAACCGAATAATTATTAATACCGGTCTCAGGCTTTTTCTCTTCTGGGATAACTGGTGATAATACCGGCGGTTTATAGGAGGAGGTATGTTGAGAGATCTGCTGGTAGATAAAAAATGACGCTATTACAACAATAGCAGCAGGGATCAAATAAAATATTTTTGATATTCTCTTCCTCGAAGAGGCGATAGGCATAATAGTAGTTGCCTTGGGACGGGAAAGATGTTCAGAATAGTACTGCATTATTGGTTCAGGGTCTATATTAAGATATTTTGCATAACATCTGATGTAGCCCTTTGTATATACTTCAACAGGTAGTTTGTCAAAAAGATCATCCTCGATAGAAGTCAGATAATCTGCCTTGATCTTCAGAAGTTCTGAGATCTCCTTGATATCAAGGCCTGATGCTTCGCGTTTCTTTTTAAAGATCTCTCCGGCCAAAATATCTCCTGTGAAATTTTGATATAAAATAACACAGACAGGCCTAGTTATTAAAGAAAATAAAGAAAAAACTCTAAGCCCCGTTTTCTTGACAGTAATTATATTTAGCAACTAAACTAAATATATAATTTTAAACTTAAAGGAGGCATGAATGAAAAAAAGTAAAACGTTAAAACTGGTTATTATGGCTGCACTAGCTATTCTAATAACCGGCCAGACAGCATTCTCAGCAGAAAAGCCGACTATTGCGCCTCAGTGCAAACAGTGCCATCAGCCCGCAAAAGATGTCATAAGAGGCACATTAGTTGGTATTTCAGAAAATTTCAAGACAGTGCAGGTAGCCACCGGTAAGCTTGTTTGGGTCATAAATTATAGTGATGACCTGAAACTCTCGGGTGCTGAAAAAATTTCAGGCATCCCAAAAGAAAAAGAGGTTGCTGTAGCGTTTGTTGAAAAGGACAAAGTACCTTATGCTGTCAGTCTGTCAGTAAAGCCGCCGGCAACGGTTCCGCCTGAAAAAATAGTTTCAACTGATGAACTGTTAAAACTTATTGCATCAGGGCCTGAAAAAGGCGGTTACGTACTTCTGGATTCAAGGCCTGCGCCAAGATATATGGAAGGACATCTGCCTCAGGCTGTATCTATGCCTTTCGACAAGTTCGACAGCCTTAAGGACACTCTCCTTCCTGCGGATAAGGAAAAACTCCTGATCTTTTACTGCGGAGGTGTGACCTGAAGGTTGAGTCCTGAATCTGCCCGTCGGGCAGAAAGCCTTGGTTATAAGAATGTAAAAGTATTTCATGATGGTCTGCCTGCTTGGAAAAAAGGAGGCCATATAATTGTTTCAGAGGCTGCCTCCTTAAAGGACCTTATAGAAAAAGATATGTCCTTTGTCCTGATCGACCTCAGAGACGCTAAAGATGCAGGCAATGGATTCATACAGGGAGCTGTTTCAGTTCCCATGAAGGAACTTTCAGCATCAAAAGACAAATTCCCTGCTGACCTGTCAGCACCTATTGTCCTTTACTCTGACAAAAACGCTGAAGAGGCGTTTAAACAGGTAAGAAGCTGGGGATTCAAAGAAACAAGCATATTAAATGGCGGGATAGATTCGTGGAAAAAGTCAGGAGGGAAGATCTCTGCTGGAAAACCCGGGACAAATATCGTATATGTTTTTAAGCCCAGACCCGGTGAGATATCAATCGAGGAATTCAAAACAATTGCAGAAAAAGGCGCGCCAGACAAGCTGATACTCGATGTCAGGGAATCAGATGAGGCAATGCACGGAATAATCACCGGCGCTGTAAACATACCTGCTGATAAACTCGGCGAGAGGCTGGGTGAACTGCCGAAGGACAAAGAGATAATAATTCACTGCGTCACAGGCATAAGAGCAGAAGGAGCTTATGACACATTGAAAGCAAAAGGTGTAAAAGCAAGGTTCCTTAATGCTGTAATACAGATCGATAAAGACGGAAAATATGAGATAACAAAGAAGTAGGGTTTAGACAGAAGTTCTTAAAGCAGGTTGATTTTCAAGGGCGGACATCAGGAATGTCCGCCCCATTCGTTTTCACTGTATATGAAAGATTATTTTAATATGCCATATTTATACTTTGCAGACAAAAATCTTTCGGGTGATTTTTAGACAATCAGGGACTTTGAGCAGATAAAATGCTTGAATTACTGAGGGATACTCACAGAAACAAACGCTTTTGATCATCCTAATTAGACTGAAGAGTTTAATTAGGATTGCTTATTCAAATACCACAATGCAAGGCCCGGCACTGTCAATGCTATGCTTCCTTTTTTCTAAGGCGAGATTTCCAGGCTTGAGGTTCACGACTTAAATGCATTACAGCTACAACAAGCAATACTTCTTCTCTTTTCTGATAAATTACTCCATAAGGGAATCTGTTGGTTCTACATCGGCGGGTACGTTTTGAAAGCTTGGTCCATGCTTCAGGATATTGAATAATACGCTCAATCGTCCTTTTAACTTCTGCAGCAAATTCGAAGCCAAGCCCTTCGCTCTGCGTGTTGTAATGTTTAATTGCATCTGCAAACTCATCTTCGGCAGAAGCAATAAATATTATTTCCATTATCTTCGTTGTTTTTCTATTTTTGCGAACACTTCTTTTGCAGGTATTGCAGATATCTCGCCGCGTTCAAAGGCATCAATCCGGCTTTCGGCTTCTTTGGCCCACAGGGCGTCATTTTTTTTCCGGGAACTGAATTCAAAGCTGGACAAAAGTTTTTCAACAAATTCAGCGCGCTCAATAGGTGTCAGCTTTAAGGCCTCGGACAGAAGCTGTGTTCCATGCTTGGACATATTTACCTCCTTTTATTCTGATGGCTACGATTTTAGAATATCACAAACAAATCAGATTTTGCAGTTGCAAAGCAGCGTCAAGCCGCTCTTCAGGTGAAAGGACTGACAGGATATAATCCTCCGGGTTAATTTTTTTTGTTGCAGCAACGCTCACTTAAATCACCTCCAGGCAAGAATATTTATATGCTTATACTATATCAAAAAGTTTTTTATCCGCTATCCATTATGCTGTATGCCTACCTTGCAGACAAAAATCTTTCGGATGATGTATGGACACTCAGGGGTTAAGAGTTGATGATAAAGAAATAGACTGGAAGGGGTAGATAGATTATTCAATTAGACTGAAGAGTTCAATTCGGATTCTTTAGTCAAACACAACAATGCAAAACCTGACCCTGCCATTAGTCCCCTCTCACAATAACACGAGTTGCAACGATGTCACCAGTAGGCTTGACGTCTACTGCCGGCGCGCCGCTGACGCGAAGACAAGCAACTTCCGGAAAACGCATTGCAAGTAGGATTGAGGCCAGCACATGGGGTTTTGGTCCCATAGGAACAAGTGTAATTTCTCCGTCAGGACGATGAGGTGCAATTGTTTCAGCAAGATGTCGGTAGCAACTTTCTATACTCGCCATAGGCAACTCGAGGACATCTTTCGTCTTTGGGTTGCCTATAAGCTCCTTGTTTATTTCTTGTGTTTTGGCAACATACTCTTCTGACGAGCCTGGTGAAGCTAGAAATGCATAAACTGTATCTGCCTCAAGCCGATCAAGAACACAAAGAGTGGCCGAGCCATAAAATCCGAGCCCAAAGACCGCGACAGACTCACGCAGTCGATAGGCCCTACCTTCACATCCCGGGAGCGGAACCATACCTCTGATGACCATAGGCGGAGTTTCTTCCTCATAGCTACCCATTGCATAAACAAAGTCGATGATCACTTCTCTGCCTCGTGCTGCAAAACGAGCCCAATTAAGAACGGCGGTATACCAAAGACGTGACATGGATGAGTAGTCAAGGATAATGTGAAGAGGGCGATCAAGTGCCCGCATGATCCCGTGAAGGTGTTCATATATGGGCTTTTCATCGTCGCCGCTCAGTGGAATTGGTTTGCAATTCCAGCGTTTCAAGTAAAATGCATCATTCTTATGCCTGTTTCCGGCGTGCGGCTCCTCTGTAAAACCGAAAACAAACGGATTAGTGACCATTCTCGGATTAATCAATCCGGGCGTGTGAATACACCTCGCTTCATACCCACTGGCAAATATGGCAATATCGTATTGAGTCTTGCATGTAACCTCAAAATCAGCGTCTAGTACACGGAGCGATATCATAAGTCTCCTTTATCTAACAGGGAGAGTTGTTCATGATCATCTTCTCTTAATACTTCC
>MHDW01000038.1:9102-11422 GCA_001803645.1 Nitrospirae bacterium GWC2_42_7
AGGTTCGCAGCCTGCCCTCTTCTTGGAAGAAGCAGAAACCGCGGTGCTAAAGCATAAGCCAGATGAAATGTGCCATCCCGCCATGGCATCTCGTCTGGATTTCCAGAACCAAGGTTTGGATACAATAGTCCGTTACCAACTGCGACGCAAACAAGCTTCCAGTCCTTATCAGAGATAGAATTGTCAATTGTCACCGAGCTTATTTGATCAGTAGTTAGTGGTTTCTCAAGAAAGTTCCAGCTCATATATTCGCCCAACATGGAGAGAAATGTATGCAGTTCTGGGCCAACATTTTCAAAGCTTCTGACCTTGTTTAGAGTACTGGCAGCTAATCTTCTCATCGCCCGTGTTTGCTCTTTGGCTGAAATCTTGTTTGCTTTAAGTCTTAGTTTCATAAGTGATTTTTGCTCAACGGTTCTCAGCATAAGAAGAGCATTAAATATCCTGATCAGGTGCCTCGGGTTCCCATCCGCACATCGGATGGCCATTCTTGCGCCAGAATAAGCACTAAGCGCTTTGTTCCCTTTCAACTCGTCTATTTCTTTGCGAAGCAACAATGCTCCGTGTATTTTCCTGCTTACCTCATCCCGAAACCTGGGAGTTCCTGCAAGTCGACGCGCTCTTGCAACCGTCTCAGGCGAAGCATACTTCTCCAGAAGTTTCATGTTCTCCGAACCAACGTCCCAAATCTCCCGGCGTGGATCGAGAATCTTAGTCTCACCTAATATATCGGCCGCACTCGGGGATTCGCGACCACTGGCTTCGGCAAGGTTCAGATCAGAGAGTTCAAAGAGCTTCTTAAAGAGGGTCCGTCCAAAGTTCGTGCCAATAGTATCGGTCTCTCCCTTAGTACGAGCAACCAACACACGATCCGACTCCATGTTCACATATTGAAAGTCGTCGCCGTTTACCAGATCCGCCCCGATATTTGTTGCGACTATATGACGGTAAGGCATGGTTGTCATTTTAATGAAGAGTTTATCGGGGTATGCGCGCATATGTGAGTTAATGATGCGAAGGTCTATCTCCTCAAGGAATTCAGCTTCATCAATGCAAAGAAGCCAAGTGCAATTATGGTTTATAGAGAGAAGACGAGAAAGTTGCCTTATGCCTTGGCGCAGTGGAGCAAAAAGATCAGTGCCAAAGGCTAGGCCCTCCGGCATTTCGCCATCAGGAAGTTGACCTGCTGCACGCTGACGGAGAATTTGGATCTGTTTGCGATAATCTGTGTCCTCCAAATGACGACGAAGTTGGAGAAGGTCATCGAAGGTGAGCCCTGGCTCGACAATCCAGTCTTTCGAGAGATTGTTGACCAACTGTCTTTCATTGGCCGCCTGTTGTGCCTTCCCGGTTACATATTTCGAAATGCAGCTATTTGCAACAGCAATAAATGCAATGCAACTGGCAATATTCAAACGCCACTGAAACAGTTCTTCTCTTTCTCTTTCATTGAACCAAGATTTATTCTTGAGGCCACCAACCCATTCAAGGCGAGTGGGAAGATAAATTCCAATAAATTCTTGGTTGCGAATGGCTGAGCGCGCCCTAGGTTCATCTCTCATTTCAGCCAATAATGCGAGATGATCATGCGAGAGCATTTTGGCGAGGGCTGTTTTCCCTTGGCCGCGGGCTCCTAGCACTACGTGATGCTTTGCCGACAGCAATCGCCAGAACGATTGGGTGGGGATGAATGTCTCAACTAATTCCTGCCTCGACAGGTTCCTAGCGTTGTCAACCTCAAAAAGATTCCGCCTATGTCTTGGGGATTCGTTTCCCATCAACTTATTCTCCATTAGTAGAGTATCAGATCCTTGAGTGTTTGATACATACTTTTCCGGTACAGCCGGTCGGCTATCCTCTTAAACGCAGCAATTGCACTATTGAGAGGTAGATGTTGTAAATCCGGGAATTCTTCTACTATTTGCCTCCAAAGTATGTGATCGTGAGTGGTTAGCCATTGTTTGATGAAGGGCTCAAGGCGAGCGTCAAGTTCATTGGGCATGACATAACTCCCGAACGGAATAATGTGGTGAATGCCACTCGTCGATTCTTCACTTGCTACCCAGCCCTTGCAGCGATTATTGCTCCAACTAGTAACTGTGCCCGTGATCCGGTTTTCGCTTCCTGCTCGCCCGGTTACTTCGACCAAATGAAACTGGTTATCTATTGTTCCTGCCCATTCGGTGTCGATCTCAACAGAAAAACTACCCGAACACAGCACTGGAAGGTGAGGATAGGTCTTGGTGCTATGTGTTTCGAAGCGTGGATGATGTCTGTGTCCATGAATGAGTAAATCGAAGCTGTCTTCATGGAGAAGAGA
>MHDW01000039.1:0-257 GCA_001803645.1 Nitrospirae bacterium GWC2_42_7
ATCCTTGAGGTACTTTAATGTTGCGGGTTCTGACCCGCTTTCACAAATCGGACAAAAATACCAAAATCCTACACATCTTATAACGCTTGCGCTTAAAACAGCTCTCGGGATGAGGGAATATCTGAATATATTCGGCACTGATTATGATACGCCTGATGGGACCTGCATCAGGGATTATATTCATGTTGATGACCTTATCAATGCTCATATGCTTTCCCTCGATTATCTCTTATCAGACAATAAAAGCAATGTATTCA
>MHDW01000039.1:274-2151 GCA_001803645.1 Nitrospirae bacterium GWC2_42_7
AGTCAAGAAAGTAACAGGAATTGATTTTCAGGTCAGAGAGACAGCAAGGAGAGAAGGAGACCCTCCTGTTTTAACAGCAGATTCATCGAAGATAAAAAAGGAACTCGGATGGCAACCGGTTCATGACGACCTCGAATATATCATAAAGACCGCATGGGACTGGGAGATGAAAATCAACGAAGCCTGCAAGCTTGCAAACTCATAGCTTCAGGAGCACCATGCCAGAGACAGGGTCAAGTTCACGCTTTGCGGTAACTCCCTCTATCTCGAGAACAATTGCTTCGAGAACAAGAAATGTCTCTGAATTTTCCCTGAGACATCCGACTTTTACCATATCTTTCTTTCCAAAAGCACCATGGAAATGAACCCTGGGTTCATCATCCAGCCAAAATACGGTCCCAAATCCAACAACCTCGTGGCTCTCCCCTAATTTTCTCCATACCGGCATTGGCGGGAATTCATCCTTCTCAGGGCCGACCACAATACTGCCTTCTCTCATCCCTCCAACCAGATAAACAGCCGCTGCCTTTATATTTTCTTTTCTGGCAAGCTCGACCAGATTTCCAATTACATCATCCTTGTCTTCGAACCTGACAACTACAACACGTCCAGTCTTTCCGATCTGATATTTCATATTTTCTCCTTATATTTATAAGTACTCATATTTCTTGTCTGAGAAACATATTATTTCTCTTTCATCTCGACAACACTGTCTTTGCATTCAACAATGGTTGAGCCAATGTTATGCTCAAGGGTCAACAGCTCAAAAATCCCTACAGGCTTTTCTTTGCCTTTAACTACTACCCTCTCCTTGCCTAATACAGATACATGACCTATTTTATGTGATGCAAGAGAGGCCCTTATTTTATCCAGAGTTGATTCTGTTATTAAAATCCTACAATTGTATTTCTTTGTCAATGACTCGACCCTTGAGCCCAGATTCACATTATCCCCAATTACTGTATAATCCATTTTTTTTCCAACAGCGCCGATATTGCCTACAAGCACTTCTCCTGTGTTAATGCCTATTCCTATATCCAGCCTTGGTTTGCCTTCAGCTTCCCATTTTTTCTGTAACTCATCGAGTTTTGCTGTCATATTCATTGCGCATTTAACAGCCAGCTCCGCATGGTCTTCCTGAATAATAGGAGCACCCCAGAATGCCAGTATTGCATCCCCTATGAACTTATCAAGCGTCCCATCCCACTTAAAAACAATATCTGTCATTGCACTAAGATACTCATTGAGAATGGCCACAACCTCTTCAGGTGAATGCTTCTCTGAAATTGACGTAAAACCTCTGATATCAGAAAAAAGCACTGTAATTTCTCTTCTTATGCCTCCGATACCGGCCTTCTCAGGATCATTAATAAGGATCTCGACTATCTTTGGAGAGACATAACTGGAGAACATTGCTCTTATCTCTTTTGCCTTTCTCTCTTCAAGAAAATATTTTGTTATTGTAGTACCTGTAAAGATGATCAGCATATTCGAAAGAGGATAGATGATATTCATTCTTATTCCGTAGTACGTAAATAGGATCTGTGCTATCACAAGATATAAAAGTATTGTCAATATAGAATAAAAGCTTGCCCTTAAGGCCTTCATTCGCGAAAAAACAAGCCCAAAGAGAATTCCTGTGAGCAAAACAACAGCTATAGCTACAACATGATAAGGAGGTTCAATAAATCTGTTGTTCAAGATATTCTCGACTACTGTGGCATTCTTTTCAACACCCGGCATATTTGCAGTAAAAGGCGTATTGATGATGTCATGAGTAGCCACTGCAGAAGTACCTAAAAAAACTATCTTGTCCTTAAAAATATTTTTTTCAACATTCCCTTTTAAAACATCTGCGGCAGAGACATGATGGAAAG
>MHDW01000039.1:2182-9019 GCA_001803645.1 Nitrospirae bacterium GWC2_42_7
GAGAGCAATACCCCTTCCCCTGTAAAGGATTGTTTTTTCGTTGCTTATATTCATAGCTATTCTTGCGGTCTGTAATGAAAGTGAAGGATAATATCCATCGTTATATTTCAGGTAGAGAAACTCCCATATGGTCTTACCGTCAATGTCTTTATAATTATAAGCATGCCCCAATTTCGCATTTTGGCCAACTTCAGAGATAGCCGGCATTATGCCAACCGCTATTCCTGGCTTTATAAATTTTGAAGGCTTAAGATCCTTAACATTCAACTCATTATCAAAAAAATAATCAGGAGGCTCAGGGCCTTGTGGAACATCTTTTTCTTCCGGCTGTTCAAGAGGGACTTCAAATTCATGAGCAATAACAACTTTATCCTTATACGGTTCGAGAACCTTTGCCATTTCCCCATCGCTTTTTTTGTTCTCAGCTTCAGAATATAAAATATCAATTGCAAGGACTTTAGGGTTGTCTTTAAGTACTTTTCCGATAAGTTTGGCTTGAAGAGACCTGCTCCATGGCCATCTTCCGAATTCTTTCAAGCTCTTTTCATCCACAAATACAATAGTAATATTTTCAGGGACGTTAGGCTTTGAAATAAGATTTCTAATCTGGAACCTGTAAATAAGTGAAAGGCTTTCTATTCTCTGGTCAATATATGCCGGGTCCAAAACAGCAAGATATGCAAAAAAAACCGTGGAAACTATGAATATAATCTGGCCGGCTCTGTTCTTTATTTTTAAATGCAAAACATCTCTTATCTATTTAATGAGTAAACTGCCATTTGATTCTTGGAACAACCGGATATCTTATTCTGAAAATTAATGTCTGCCTAATACCCGCCGCCATAAGATGGGCATGGTTCTTTGGGCTCCAGCTCTATCGGAGGCACACTTGGTGGATTAAAACCACCATCACCATCTCCTCCGTTTTCAGCACCACCCTGCGGTTTATCCGTATCAGGCTCTGAATCAGCTTCAGTTGACTCAATAAGCTCCCTAAGCAAGTCAGGCGGAATTGGCTCCTGTTTTGAAGGAGGCATTCCTTCAGCCACACATGACATATTGCCTTCTTTTACAGACTCTGTTCCCTGAACTGATATATTCTTATTGCTAGCATCAGCAGTCCCTTTTAAAAGTGCCAGACAACTTTCTGATGGTGAAGTATTCCAGACAAATAAAATGGTCCCACGTGCAGCAGCAACAGCAGTGGGGGTATGGATCTCGAGCTTGTTCTTGCCGACAACAGCCCTCACCCTTCCATCAAGTAACGCAAAGATCGACTGTCCTCTCTTTTTTTCATCCCCAAGAACATATTCCTTTATCGAGATTTTCGAATTTTCACCGAGATTTAAAAGGCTGTCATCAATAAAAAGTATCTTCATCCTCGAAGATTTCTCTGTTTCAACTATATCTGTAAGAAGCACGCTGTCCTTAACGCCCGCAGTTAATTTCTTATCAGCTCTCATTATGCCGGCCTTACCCTTAACAGCATTCACTTCTCCGATCTTGTCAGTCGTCATAGCCAAGGAGGCCATTACTATAAAAAAAGCAACCACAATTAATGATATGAATAAATTTTTTCTCATTAGAACCTCGCTGTTAAAAATATTCAGGTAATAGATCGCGTGTAATCTGCAAAGTATATATTTGAACTGTTATTTATGAAAGTCTGGTCCAAACTGACAGAAAGCAGGGGAGAAATTGGCATTGTGGCCGTGACACCATAAGTCCTGGTAATATCATGTCTGGTCTTTCTATTAATAGTAAAAATGGGATCTTCCCATTCAGTCTCTCCGAGATAATCCCTGTCATAATACTCGAATCTACCCTTAACAGTAAGCTTTTTAGCATATTCATAATTCACAGAACATATATATTTGTTCCCTCTAAAACTATCTCCTGGTTCCTGAGTGTTGTTTTTTTCATGATAATAACCGAGAGTGAAGTATAAACTTTCGAGCAAAGAAATCTTTTGCTCAATGCCGTATGAATTCATATTGCCGCTTCTGTCATTGTTATCACTAGTCTTTTTTGTATCAAAAAAACCTCTTTTTGAATATGAGTAGACCAGTTTTGTAGGCATGTTCTTTATCAGCATCAGTCTTACTGAAGGTGATAAAGTATGCATCCTTGAATAAGCATCACTGCCGAGGTATGTATAATCGAAATTATATTTTCCTTCAAAAGTTACTTTATTGACAGGGCTGTATTCTCCCTTAAGTTCAAAGTTATGGTTTTGTACATTCAGGCTTGAAAGTCTGAGGTGTAAACTCTGATAAAAAGAATAACCTGCAGTAAGCCTTAGCGGAGATTCAATTATTGCATAATTACCTTTCAGGTAAAAGATCGTTCTCATATCAGAATAATGTTTCCATTGTCTAGGCTCATTTTTTGAATCAAGCGGAACATTGCTGTCATATTGCAGGCCCAAAGTTGCATCAAGGTGATATCTTTTTCTTTTTGCGCCGCCCTCCATATCAGTCATAAATGACTTTATGGATGTATTAAGTGAAGCATCTCCTGAAAGCCTCTCTGCCTGGCCAAAATATTCCTTTGCAGAAGCATAATCGCCCTCTTTGTATTTGACAACTCCGAGTTCATAATTCGTCCTTGCTGTCTCATACTGCTTATTCAGGACCTTCTTAAGAACATCTTCCGCTTCATTAAGTCTGCCTTTTCTGCTCAAGGAAATACCGAGCATAAGCATTGCCTTTGAATCATCAGGGGATGCCTTAAGGGCAGCGTTAAATAGTTCGATAGCATCTCCATAATCCTTGCTGTTGAGCTTTGAGACACCCTTTGCGATATTTATTTCATATTCAGCTTCAAAGTCTGCAAAAACAATGGAAGAGCAGGAAATCAAGGCAAAAATTACAATTAGTGATATATATATTTGTTTTAACATAGCATCAATTTAGCAATTTTCTTGAGGTATGTCAAGAAAAATCTTGGCAATAAAACAAACTTTTTTTCTCAAATATAACTCTTTCTGATAATATAACTGTGATGGCTATTATACTCGTAACAAATGATGACGGAGTACATTCTCCGGGCATTACCGCGCTTTATAGATCAATGCAGCAGATTGGGGATGCATACATTGTTGCTCCTGACAGAGAAAGAAGCGCAGCAGGACATTCCCTGACCCTTCACAGGCCTCTAAAGGCAGAAGAGATAAGGGACCACGTCTATAGTGTCAACGGGACGCCGACTGACTGTGTTACGATCGGAATAAACAAGCTTCTTCCTGAAAAACCTGCTATTGTTGTGTCCGGGATAAACAAAGGCTCGAATCTCGGGGATGATATAACCTATTCAGGGACTGTTTCAGCAGCTATCGAGGGCACTATATTCGGAATACCCTCAATAGCTTTTTCTTTAATAAACAGCAAGCATTACGTTTTTGAAACAGCAGCTTTTTTTGCCTTGAAGATCGCATCTATTGTTCTTGAGCATTCCCTCCCGTACGATACTCTTCTTAATGTAAATATACCCAATGTCGCAAAAGAAGAGATAAAGGGCATTAAGTTCACCAGACAGGGCAAGCGAATATATGATGGTTCAATACAGGAAACCTTTGATCCTGTTGGAGAAAAACATTACTGGATCGGCGGCGGACAGCCTTTCTGGGAGCATGGAGAAGATACAGATATTGAAGCAGTACAGTCAAATTATATTTCTGTCACGCCTGTGCATCTTGATCTCACAAACTATGATGCTTTAGTTTCTATTAAAAAACAATGGAAGTCCATTGATATCTTAAGAGGTTTAGATGAAAAAGTATGATGTCATAATAGTAGGAGCAGGCCCTGCAGGGATCTTTGCCGCTCTGGAACTTTTAAAATCAAAGAAGAAAACACGTATCCTTATGATCGAAAAAGGAAAGGATATTGACCAGAGGAAATGCCCTCTTAAAACCAAGGAAATATCCTGCACTAAATGCCGGGAATGCAGTCTCTTGAGCGGATGGGGAGGAGCAGGTGCTTTCAGCGATGGCAAACTAAGCCTTTCGTCTGAGGTCGGAGGTTTTCTTTCGAGATATATGGACAAGGATGCTGTCCAGGCGTTAATAAATTATGTTGATAATATTTATATCAAATTCGGAGCGCCGGAAAAAGTCTTCGGTTCAGAAACTGACAATATCCTTTCGCTTAAGAATCTCGCAGCAAAAAATAATCTTGTTTTAGTCCCTTCTATGATCAGGCATATTGGCACTGACAGATGCAAGATCCTTCTGAAGAAAATAAAAGAAAGCCTTAATGGCAAAATAGATATAATGTTCCATTCTGAGGCCGGTCAGGTCATCATAGAAAAAAACAGGTTTAAAGGCATCAAACTTAAAGACGGCCAGGAGATATATTCTGAATTTCTGATCCTTGCTCCTGGTCGCGAAGGTTCAAGATGGCTCGAAGAAGAAGTAAAAAGGCTCGGACTCACAGTCCTGCAAAATCCGGTTGATGTGGGTGTGAGGGTCGAGATACCTTCTTCTGTTCTGGAACCGCTGACAAACATTACCTATGAACCAAAACTCGTTTTTTATTCAAAACGATTTGATGACAAGGTCAGGACTTTCTGCGTAAATCCTTATGGTGAGGTTGTAAAGGAATATCTGAAAGGCATATGGACGGTCAACGGCCACAGCTATGCAGACAGGCGCACGAACAACACCAACTTTGCGCTTCTGGTAAGCACATACTTCACAGAACCTTTTGATGATCCGATCTCTTATGGAAGATATATCGCACAGCTTGCAAACATTATCGGCAAGGGTGTGATAGTACAAAGGCTTGGAGACCTTTTATCAGGCCGGCGTTCGACAAAAGAGAGGATATCAAAAGGAATTGTTCAGCCTACATTAAAAGATGCAACACCAGGTGATCTGAGCTTTGTTCTTCCCTACAGATATCTCTGCGATATAATCGAAATGCTTGAAGCCCTTGAGAAGATCGCTCCGGGTGTAAACTCAAGGCATACACTGCTTTATGGTGTTGAGGTCAAGTTCTATTCCATGCAGCTGAAGCTCTCGAACAACCTCGAAACAGAGATAAAAAATGTTTTTGCTGTTGGAGACGGTGCAGGCGTAAGCCGCGGACTGATACAGGCATCTGCGTCAGGGGTTGTAGCAGCCAGAGAAATTTTAAAACGCGCATAGCAATGGACTACGAAGAACTCAGGGAACAGATGGTCATCACACAACTGATCCCGAGAGGGATCAAAGACAGTCGTGTGCTTGAAGCTATGAAACGTGTGCCAAGGCATCTGTTTGTTGACGTTTCAATGCAGAACAGCGCATATGATGATATGGCAATGCCGATAGGAGACGGCCAGACGATCTCTCAGCCGTATATGGTTGCAATAATGACAGAACTGCTGGAACTCAGCGGCAAAGAGAAGGTTCTCGAGATCGGGACAGGCTCCGGCTATCAGGCTGCTGTGCTTGCAGAACTTTCTAAAGATGTTTATACGATCGAACGCATAGCATCACTGGCAGAAAAATCCTCACAAAAATTTAGTTTACTTGGTTACGATAACATACATGTGAAAACAGCCGACGGCACACTCGGCTGGACTGAAGAAGCCCCTTTTGACCGTATAATAATAACAGCGGCATCTCCGAAAATACCTGACCCGCTCATGGAACAACTCGCATTGGACGGTATCCTTGTGATTCCCGTAGGTAGCAGATATTCACAGCAGCTCTTGAAGATAAGAAAAACCAAAGAAGGGATGCTTGAAGAATATCACACGCCCTGCGTATTTGTTCCGCTAATAGGAAAACACGGGTGGGAATAAGATTTTTAAATATTGATGGACGCATAAAAAGTGTCATTGCGAACGAAGTGAAGCAATCTCGTTTTTATAACTCATTGAAAATAAAAGATTGCTTCGTCACTCTGTTCCTCGCAATGACAACTATTACGACTTACGATTGCATCATTCTTGAATTTCTTACTTGGCGCCTTTCTTTTTCCAGCTTGTAAAAGAATGGCAATAGTTGCATGTCCCACCTATCTTGTTTTCATGGGGGTCCTTGTGGCAGTCTGTGCATAGCTTGGATTTCAAGCCACGCATAACAGATGTAGCAAGAGGAGCGTCTTTTGCCGGCGGCTTGTGACAGTCAATACATTTTACTGAGATGTGTTTCCCTTCAAGAATAAACTTCGAATCTCGATTATGATCAAAATTAAGGTCTTTGCCTTTCCATCCTGCATAATTATGGCAGTCTTTGCATTTTTCGCCCAGCGCTTCGCTATGGGGGTCTTTGTGACAGTCTGAACAAAGCTTGGATTTCAGTCCTCGCATAACTGACGTAGCAAGAGGGGCGTCTTTTGCAGGCGGCTTATGACAGTCTGCACACTTTGCCGCGCTGTGTTTTCCTTCAAGAGTAAATTTAGAATCACGGTTATGGTCGAATTTAAGGCTCTTGCCCTTCCATCCGGAAAAATCATGGCAGTTTTTACATTTATCACTGAGAGTATTTTCATGCGGGTCCTTGTGACAGTCTGAACAGAACTTGGATTTCAGTCCACGCATTACAGAAGAAGCAAGAAGAGCGTTCTGCGGCTTCGGATGATGGCAGTCAGTACATTTTACCGAAATATGCTTTCCTTCAAGCATATACTTAGAATCACGGTTATGATCGAATTTAAGATCCTTGCCTTTCCAGCCAGTATTTTCATGACATGACTCACAATTTGTTCCCAGATTATTGGCATGCGGGTCCTTATGACAATCAAAACAATGCTCATGCTTCAATCCTCGGAAGACAGCAGCAGACAAAGCAGCATCTTTTTGCTGCGGCTGATGGCACTGGATACATTTCAATGCAGCATGCTTGCC
>MHDW01000039.1:9101-10050 GCA_001803645.1 Nitrospirae bacterium GWC2_42_7
ACAATCAGAACATAATTCGAATTTCAAGCCGATATAATAGATTCCAGGGGTTTCTTTAGTTCTCTTGCCTTTATGACAATCATCGCACTTCAATTCCTTATGCTTACCTTCTTGTTTGAATTGCGCAAGGTTATGATCAAACTTATCCTTATCAAAAGATATGATCGACCCCCTGAGAGGATGTTCTTTATGACAATCTTTGCATGTGCCCTTATGATTGCCGTGATAACCTTTCTTTTCTTCCATCCTCTGTTTAATAAATTTGTGGCATTCCTGGCATTTTTCATCTTTAAGTGCTCCTGCAATATCATGGCACTTCTTGCAGTCCTGTGTTTCCTTTATCTGGTGAACGCCAGAGAGTTCGCTCGGCCTTATGATGAAGTTGAACTGTTTTCCCATTTCTGCTCTTCTGCCTGCATCAAAAACCCTCAATCCTGCAATTCCAAAAATAAGAGTTACCAGTAAAATAGCGATTTCAGCTCCTGCATATTTTCCTTCAACCTTTCTTTCGCGATCAGATATTGTGTGTGTCTGATCTTCATGTCTTTTTTGCTCTTCAGTGAGGCTAAGCGCATGATGGTGGGCAACATATTCCATCGGCACCCATCCGTGGAATATACCCCAAAGTCCAATTCGAGTAGAAGGATGCAGGAACGAAAGATACAGATGGCCGCTCACAGAAGAGCTTGCCATAAAAAAGATAGCTGCATGAATATACCATGTGAGGAGAAGTGTGTTATGAAACCACATGATTATGCCAGTGACCGGAAACGCAATACAATAAAAGAAAACCAAAAGCGTATTTATCTTCTGCCCGATGTTAAATTTGCCTACTGGCGGGACCTGTACTTTTGTGTTGTAAACAGATCTTACAGCAGAGATCATCCATATAATATCGTTCTTTCCTATAGTGAAAACGTCCTTAAGATTCTTTAAGTTCAGCTTTAGG